>JANOOU010000452.1:0-13843 GCA_031421475.1 Gammaproteobacteria bacterium
TCACCACAGCAGGTGGCCCTAGTCCTCTGGGTAATAATCTGGTGATTAGCAATGTTGCAGATGGCGTGGCCAATGACGCTGTTATTAGATTGGCTTTACTGGGTTCCAGCAGCACACAATTTAATTTTGGCACGGCATCCACTGGCTCGCCCGCCATGTTTATCGGGCCGAGTAATTCAACATTACCCAATGCAAATAATACCGGCACCGGCGTGGTGAATTTTTCCATAACCGATGTCTCACAATTAACCCTGTCAGATTATCGGGTTGGTTTTGACGGTGTTAATTATTCTGTATTGCGATTGTCAGACAATGTTACGGTCGCCAGCGGCGCCGGGCCTTTTACTGTCGACGGCATGACTATAACGGCGGGTGGTGCGACGGCCGCAGGCGATTCGTTTTATTTACGGCCAACACGGTTGGGCGCCGTTAATTTTTCTGTTGATATTTCAGATGTTCGAATGATTGCGGCTGCAACACCCATTCGTACGAATAATGCTGTGGGTAATCTGGGTACGGTCGGTGTTGCGTCCAGTACAGTGACGGATGCTCTCGATCCGAATCTGGTACGCACGGTTGATATCTATTTTGATCCGGCTAATCCAACCGGCAGTTTTGATGTGATCGATCGTGCAACCGCTACCGTATTACAAAATAATGTGTTGTACACATCCGGCATGACGGTGGCGCAAAACGGTTGGCAAATACAATTAACCGGATCACCACTATCTGGCGATACCGTGACGGTAACGGAAAATACCGAGCCGACCAACGATAATAGAAATATGTTGGTGCTGGCAGGTTTGCAAAATACGTCGGTTATGGATAATGGTGTTACAACCTTTGAACAATCGTATGCCACGCTCAATGCTGCAGTGGGTGTGGTAACGCAGCAGGCGAATATTAATTACGATGTTGAAAAAACGTTGCTGGATAATAGCGTTGCCAGCAGAGAAAGTTTATCGGGTGTGAATCTGGATGAAGAGGCCGCGGATCTGATTCGTTTTCAACAGGCGTATCAGGCGCTGGCGCGTATTATTCAGACATCACAGACTTTATTTGAATCTTTATTGAGCGCCGTATAATGATGCGAGTTTCAACGTCATATATTCACCTGCAAGGTGTGCAAAATATTCTTGAGTTACAAAGCAAGGTGATTCGTACGCAAGATCAATTGGCGCAAAATAAAAAAAATCTGGCACCATCAGATGATCCGAGTGCGGCTGCACGTGTTCTCGATATTAACGAAGCCATCGCGCAAATAGGGCAATATACTGAAAACGGTAGTTACGCCACGCAACGCCTGAATCTCGAAGAAACCACCATCGATAGTTCAATCAATGTATTGCAACGTGTGCGTGAACTGGCGATTCAGGCCGGTAATACCGGCACCTATGATTTGCAGGCGCAAAAGGCAATCGCTGCCGAAATGAAAGAAAAACTGAAAGAACTGCTGGATTACGCCAACACCAAGGATGCTACCGGTGATTATTTGTTTTCAGGCTTTCAGTCAAAGATATTGCCGTTCACCACCGATGCGGCTGGTAATTATATTTACAATGGTGATCAAGGTCAGCTGGCTTTACAAATTGGTTCCAGCAGGCAGGTAGCCAGCACAGATTCCGGTGCCGATGTTTATCAGTTAAATCGCACCGGTAATGGTGTGTTTACAACGGATGCGAATATAACCAATGGTGGTGTCGGCAGAATTTCAACGGGCTCAGTGGTAACGCGGTCACTGTATCAGGCGCACGATTATTCCATCGTCATGTCGCGGGTGTTTCCGCTTACAACGAGTGCAGCCCCCGGTAATCTGGGCACGGCGGCTGTTACGGCCAGCTCGGTACCGAATTCACTGGATCCAAATTTGGCACGCCCGGTTAATATATTTTTTGACCCAGCTAATCCGGTTGGAACGTTTGATGTAATGGATACGGCTACGTCAACGGTGCTGCAAAATGATGTGCCCTATGTAGCGGGCATGACACTGAATCAAAATGGCTGGCAGGTCACATTAAATGGTGCACCACAGCCTGGCGACAGATTATCCGTAGCATTTGGTACTACGCCACCGCAATTTGAATACAGTGTCATTAATGAAATAACCGGTGCAACGGTACTGGCTGCGCAGCCCTATACGGATGGCAGCGCCATTACATTTGATGGGTTGCAGGTAGCCATTAGTGGCGAGCCTGTTGATGGTGATGTATTTACGGTTGAGGCCAGCCGGCATCAGGATATTTTTACAACATTGCAGAATTTAATTACCAGCCTGGAAACGCCCGCATCAACGGATGTGCGCGGCGTATTGGGTGGTGATTATATTAATAATGGTTTTGCTGCCGGCGACACCGTTACCTTTGATTTAACTTTTGATGGCCAGACTATTAACTTTTCAGTAACGCCACCCACACCAACCAATAATGAAGTGGCCACGTCCATGATGGCGACTATTGCCGGAACGGCTGGTATGGTTGCCAATCTTGATGGTACGTTTACTTTGCCCGGTACTACACCTGGCCTTAGCGTTACCTTCAGGCGCGTGGGTGACAATATTGAATTTATCACCGCCGGTGGTGTGCTCGATAATACCAACAGCGTAGTCATAAATAACATAACGGACACCACCAATAATGCCACGCTTTCCATTGCTGGCAGTGGTAACAGTGTGGCATCACAAACCACACTGAGTGCAGCCGTTGCGGGTGATTCCGCCAGCTATCTGGTGGGAGCGCCGCCCAAGGCATATTTGTCACAGCAAATAGATAATGCGCTGAACAATATGGATCGCTCCATGGATAAAATGATTGGTGTGCAAACCAGTATTGGCGGCCGCATTAATTCTATCGAAAGTCAGGCCGCGGATAACGAAGCCAAGAGTGTGTATTTACAAGGCGTGCGTTCCAATATTGAAGATCTGGATTTCGCGAAAGCGATTTCGGAACTTACATTTCAGACAACGGCGTTGCAAATTGCGCAGCAGACATTTGTGAAAATTCAGGGATTGAATTTGTTTGATTACATTCGATAACGTTGTGTTGTGTGGAGTGGTAGGTGGCGCGTGCCCTGCCGTTTATTTCCGAGTAGAAAATTCTAATATGCCTCTCATTCAAACGCCGATCTATCCGGTCTCTTCATAACTACTAACTAGACAAACAAATGCTTCGTGTATGGGTTTGCATAAAAAGCGGTCGGCGCGTGTCCGCCCGCTTGTTTCGCGGCTTGCTCCGCGCCGGGGCATCCCTGCCTCGGGTTAATAATCTCGATTAATCGATCCAGAATTGCCGTAAGCCGCGCCAGGGTGGTTCGCGCAAATGATATGGATCTGTTTGTTAAATCAACGACTTGCCTGTTTTTATGCCCGCACAGAAAAATATTTGCATAAAGGTGTTAAAGCTTTTGCTGCTGCAGGCCGATACATCACCTGAGAGCGAATTAATTAGTTCGCGCAAACGAATTCAGACTTTATGGTCTGCACGCCCAAATGGGCTTAACCGGAGACACTGTCATGCCTCAAGTGATTAATACCAACTTTGCATCATTGAATGCACAACGCAACTTAAACAAGTCACAGGGCAGTTTGCAGACTTCTCTGCAACGTTTGTCTTCCGGCTTGCGTATCAACAGCGCCAAAGACGACGCTGCCGGTCTTGCCGTATCAAACCGTTTTACGTCGCAGATTCGTGGTTTAACCCAGGCTGTACGTAACGCCAACGACGGTATTTCTCTGGCGCAAACGGCTGAAGGTGCGCTGTCTGAAAGTACCAGTATTCTGCAACGTATTCGTGAGCTGGCGATTCAATCTGCCAACTCTACCAACTCTTCTACAGACCGTCTCAGCTTGCAGTCTGAAGTCAACCAGCTGGTATCCGAGCTGGATCGTATCGCCAACACCACCTCATTCAACGGTTTGAAGTTGCTGGATGGTTCATTCACTGCCCAGTCTTTCCAGATTGGTGCCGAAGCCAACCAAACCATTAATGTGAATGTGTCCGGCGCCACCGCCAGCACCATCGGTATTAACAAGGTTTCTTCTGCTAACGCCACGGCCGGTATTGAAGTCGCTACCAGTGGTTTCTCGGTTGGCACATCAACCACGGCCTTTAATGCAACGGGAGTGGGTGCTACCGCAACGGCTGCCTTGACGACCTTGATTGCGGATCAGACGGTAACCGTGAGTGGCCCGACAGGTTCCACAGCGGTGACATTTTCGGCTGCCAACGGTAACCGCGATGCCGCAGAAATTGCGGCGGCTCTGGATAATATTATTGGGGTGCGTGCAACGGCTGAACCCAATAGTGCTTCATTCACCGTGGCGGCACCGCCGACCAATGCGAATTTTAATGACGTGGTGACGTTTGATCTGGTATCGGGTGATGGCGACTTCAGCTCGACGGTGGGTTTTCGGGTGAACGCAGCAACGTATTCGTCCGACTTCAATACCGCCATGTCCAATGCGGTAACGGCCATTAATACCGCTGCCGGTAACAGTAATCTTACTTTCAACACCACCACGCGCACCATTACCAGTGCCAGTGGTTCGAACATCGGCATCCAGAATTTTAATGTGCATGATGACGCCACCATGTCAGTGGGCACCTTTGTTAACGACACATCAAATGATGGTACCGGTTACGCCTATACCATCGCCGGTGTTGCGGTGACCACCACTATTAATATTGCTGCCAGCAGCCAGGCACAGATTGCCACGGCGATGGCGGCTTCCATCAATGGCTCGGCGGGTTTAATCGCACTGGGTGTCTCTGCCATCGTGAATGGTAATAACGTAGAGGTCGTACGGGGTGGTGCTACAGCGGGTGCGGCGGCGCCCAATACACTGGGTTTGGGTGCTGAAGGTGCGTTGGACATTACCGCTATGTCCGTTACCGGTGGTACCACAGGTAATGGTGGCTTTACGGTCAGTCGTCTGGATGCAGGCACCCTGGTTGCAGGTGGCGCAGGCCCGGTTGTACTGACTGAAGGCGGTACCGTGGCGGCAACGGTCGCAGCCGTAGTTTCTGAAGCCGACACCATCGTGTTTGCCGGCCAGACCGTTACTGAAATCGGCGGTACGGGTGATGAAGCGGCGGTGAAGGTGGGTACGCTGACCGTGTTGATGGAAGATGCAGGTATCAATATTCAGTCATCTGTAACCGGCCTGGCGGGCGGTGACGGTATTTTGAATATTGCGGCTCTTACCAATGCAACGCTGACCTCGGGTTCGGCCATGAGTGATGCCAGCAGTGGCAACTTCGCTGCTTCGCAATCACTCACTGTTACCGGTGACGGTGTGGCCTCGGTGTCTGTCGCCGCCAACAGCACGGCAGCGGATATTGCCGCAGCTGTTAACAAGGTGGCGGATACTACCGGTGTGTCGGCTACTGGCAGAACCACAGCCACCATCAGCAACCTGAGCATGAACGGCATCGTATCCATGACGCTGAATGGTGAAACCGTATCAGCCAATGTCACAACCACCGATTTGAGCGCATTGGCTACGGCCATTAACGACAAGTCGGGTGCTACCGGTATCAGCGCTGCCATCAGTGATGATAATGCGTCCATCACACTGACTCACGCCACTGGTGAAGACATTGATTTCGTCAACTTCACCAGCTCAGTGGCCAGCACCGCTACCAGTACCGTGGTCAATATGCGTGTAACCGGTGGTGAGGGTACTTTCGTTACGCTGCAAGACGGTACGGCTATTGATAAGGATTCAACCGTGGTCGGTGGTAATGTTGAATTCAAATCCAATGGCTCATTCACCGTGGCGTCCAACGTGGCGGCATCGGCTGGCGGCTTGTTTGCCGGTGTGGCGGATGTTACTAATGCCAGCTCGCTGCAAACTGTCAATATCATGGATATCAGCACCGTTACTGGCGCTAATAATGCCATCGATATTGTTGATGGTGCCCTGGCCAAGGTCGATAGTATTCGTGCCGATCTGGGTGCGATTCAGAATCGTTTTGAATCAACCATATCGAACCTGAATACGGCGGTTGAAAACTTCAGTGCAGCACGTAGCCGAATTCAGGATACGGACTTCGCTGCTGAAACCGCCAACCTGACACGTTCACAGATTCTGCAACAGGCGGGTGTAGCCATGTTGGCCCAAGCCAATGCGCTGCCACAGTTGGTGTTGAGTCTGCTGCAATAATGATATGAGAGCTTGAAGTGGTCACAGCATTAACAATCGTAATGTATAGGGTGATCGGGGTTTTCCCCGGTCACCCTGTGACTGTTTTGGCTTTTTATGCAACTGTGAAAAGGTGTGACTATGTCTACTGAAATACTTACTACTCAGGCGAATTCGGCCAACAAGCCGAATCTGGATGCCTTGACCAAGTCGGTAGCGGTTACTACTGCCCAGGCTGGAAAGATGCAGACACGGCAAGACATGACGCAAGCGGCGGGCAAGGATTTGCCGCCAGCCGAGTCTAGCCAGGTTAGCACTGAAGAATTACAAAACGTGGTGAGGCGTTTGAACGAGCATGTTCAAATGGTTAATCGCGATTTGCTATTCAGTGTTGATGAACAAAGTGGCCGCTCGGTCATACGTGTCGTGAATGCAGAGACCCAGGAACTGGTGCGGCAGATACCATCCGAAGAGGTGCTGCGTATATCGCAGCATATCAAGGAGCAAACAGAGGATGTATCCGGTTTGATTTTTCATACATCTGTTTGATTGGCACTCTACTTGCTTTTTTTTGACAACACGTCGATAACACGTCGACGACACATTGACAACCCGGGGGCAACCGGGACTTGTAGCTGCGAATTTATTCGCACCAGAGTGTGTTCGAATAAATTCGCACCTACAATGTTTTTAAGCAAAAAATAGAGATCGAGGTTTTCATGGCACTTACCGCAACAGGAATTGGTTCCGGGCTGGATATCAACAGTTTGCTGGAACAAATTGTTGCAGCGGAACGTGCACCCACTGAAAACCGTTTAAACCTTAAAGAAGCACAAATCCAGGCCAAACTGTCGGCCTATGGCACGATGAAAGGTGCCGTCAGTACTTTTCAATCATCATTAAGCAAGCTCAAAACACCGTCCGGCTTTTTAACCAATGGCGTTACGGTCAGTAATAAAGACGTGTTGAGTGCATCCGCCAGCAGTATTGCAACCGCCGGTACGTATTCCGTTAAAGTGAATGCACTGGCACAGACACACGTACTGGCTTCCGTAGGTTTTAATGATCTTGATTCCGTGATCGGCAACGGCACCCTGACATTCGATTTCGGCACCACTGTTTATAATCCCGGTACAACCTTCGTAGCGGCTGACGACACCTATACCAGCTTTGCAGAAAACATCGAACGTCCCAGCAAGAGTGTCATCATTGATAACACCAATAACACGGTTGAAGGTGTGCGCAATGCTATTAATCAGGCTGATATAGGCGTTACCGCCAGCATTGTGAATGATGGTAGCGGTTATCGTTTGTTACTGACGTCAAAACAGCAAGGCCTGGATAATGGCATGCGTGTTTCGGTGAATGAAGGTGGCCTAGCGGCTGCCAACATAGACAGCAGTGGTTTATCGCAGCTGGCATTCAACAGCAGTGCAACCAATATGGAGCAAACACAGTCTGCGCAGGATGCCGCAATACAGGTAAATGGTTTAGTGATTAATCGCGAAACCAACAGTATTTCCGATGCTATTCATGGTGTGACATTGAATTTGTTAACGGCACTGCCCGGCACCGCGGTGCAAGTGAAGATCGCAGCAGATACAGCCGTAGTAGAAAAAAATATTAGCGCTTTTGTCACGGCCTATAACGACTTAACGGCCGCATTCCAGAGTTTCACTGCCTATAACACGGACACCAATCGTGGTGGTGTGTTAACGGGCGACGCGACAACCCGTACCTTGATGACAAAAATACGCCGTGAAGTTGGAACCGTTTTGCAAAACGGTAATAACTATAATTCACTGAGCAGCATAGGGGTGACGACGAATCGTGACGGCTCCCTGTCACTGGATAGTGACACCTTGCATACTGCCGTTACAGGTGATTCGGGTGCCGTGGCCAGCCTGTTTCATGCCATGGGTACCACTACCAATTCCGCTGTGAGTTACCAATCGGCGACATCGGCAACAGAAGAAGGCAGCTATGCAGTGAATGTTACTACTGCCGCAACGCAAGGTAAGTTGTCGGCCATTGCAGTGACCGGCCCTATAACCATAGGTGCTGGCAATAATACCTTAAGCGTTGTGGTGGACGGCACCGCCAGCGGCTTGATCGCGCTTACGCAGGCCACTTACAACAACATGGATGATCTGGCGCAGGAAATTGCAAACCGGATTAATGCAGTATCCGCGTTACAAAATCTCGGTAAAGGTGTAGCAGTACGTTACAACACCAATCATTTTGAAATTGAATCACTTAAATATGGCAGCGCTTCCAGCATCGCGCTGGGTACAACTTTAAATGCGGGTTTGGGTTTGACCACGGGCGCCAGTGCGACAACAGGCGTTAATGTCGCCGGTTCAATAGGTTCCTCTCCGGCTGTTGGCGAAGGCCAAAACCTGATCGGTGGCGGCGATGCATCTGGCTTGCGTTTGGAAATATCGGGCACAGCAACCGGAAGCTTGGGCCGAGTACATTATGCAACTGGTATTGCCGGTGGGCTGGATGTATTAATCAGTGCATTTCTGGCAGCTGAAGGACAGCTTACAAGCAAAACAGACAGCCTTAACTCAGAGATTACTGGCATAAACGACCAGCGCGAAAAATTAAATGAACGACTGGTCAAGCTGGAAGCGCGTTATAAAGCGCAATTTATTGCCATGGATGCACTGGTGGCATCCTTGCAATCTACAGGCAATTATTTACAGCAGCAAATCGATTCATTGCCGGGCGTTACCTCAAAATAAATCATTGCAATAGCTTAAAGTTCTGGCGGTATTAACCGCTACATTTAATTAGGTCACTCAGTATATGAGCACTGACAACAACGACAGGAAAGATACTATGTATAATTCGACTGCGATGAATCAATACAAACAGGTTGGAACACAGGCTGCCATTGAAACGGCTGATCCGCACACTTTAATCAAGATGTTGATTGATGGTGCTATAGAGCGCATCAACAAAGCAAAATATTTTATGCTTGAAAAAGATATTGCTCGCAAGGGTGAAAGTATCAGCCGCGCCATTTCTATACTTGATGGTTTGAAAATTTCACTGGATACCGATCGGGGTGACAAAATTGCTGAAAATTTGGCATCGCTTTACGATTACATGCAGCGCCAGTTACTAGCGGCGAATGTTCACAATAAAAGTGAAAACCTGGATGAAGTATTATCGCTGCTCAATGAAATACGTTCAGGCTGGGCCAGCATTCCAGATGCGGTGCGCCAGACACACCCGGTTCGGGAATAGTTCCTGTTATGGATAATGGTCAGCCAGCTGACGAGTGGTTAAAAGTGGTCCGCATGACGGACGACATGCGTCGTTATGCTGAGTTACAGCAATGGAATGAGATTGCCAATCTGGCAGTACAACGCCAGGCACAGCTGCAGTTGTTTTTTTCCAAACAAAACGAGATGTCCGCAGAGAAACGTGAAAAAACGGTCCGTGATATACAGCAGTTAATGGTGGCTGACAGCTTGCTAATCTCTGCCGCGACTGAAATCAAAAACGCTATGGCCGAAGGCCTGACGCAAATCAATCAAGGCCGCAAGGCTGTCATGAGTTATCGGAATTGTATCGACCTTTCATAAGCGAACGACGAAGGGTCTTTGACAATCCCTGGAACACTGCTTTAATCATTGTGTAGACGCAGACATCGGATCTCCCCTAATGAATGTAGAAAAACCAATCGACACCATTTTGTTGATTGAACAATGTCCTGATGTATTCAATGAAATAAAATCGTTACTCGCCTTCATTGGATATGACGCCGTGCTGTTGTCCGATACGGAACAGTTGGGTGTTTTGCTGCAAAATAAAACGTTTTGTGCCGTACTGGTTGGCAGGCTGCAAGGTGATACGCCCGCTCGTGTATTACAGGTGATAGCGGCGCATAGCAGAGCACCGGCTGTCATTTTATTAAACTTCATAGACGATCAATTTAATAGTCTGCGTGAGCAATGGCCATTCGTTGTGGCCAACCTACTGTTACCCCTGCGACATGACCCGGTGGTTGATGCGCTGAACCGGGTGCAATGCGTACGTGGTACCGCTGGCGTCACAAAAAAAATATTGGGCAATATGCCCAAGTTAGGCGGCAGCAGTGCTGCCATGCAATATGTACGTAAAATGATCGAACAAGTGGCACGTAGCGATGCCAGTGTGTTGATACTGGGCGAGTCGGGAACCGGTAAAGAAGTCGTCGCAAGAAATATTCATGCTTTGTCGAATCGTTGCAAATCAAATTTTGTGCCGGTGAATTGTGGTGCCATACCGGGTGAATTGCTGGAAAGTGAATTGTTTGGCCACGAAAAAGGTGCCTTCACCGGGGCTATCACAGCGCGCCAGGGGCGCTTTGAGCTGGCTGAAAAAGGTACGTTATTTCTGGATGAAATTGGTGACATGGGTTTAACCATGCAAGTGAAATTGTTGCGCGTGCTGCAAGAACGCACTTTTGAACGCGTAGGCAGCAATCGCAGCATCAGTTCCGATGTGCGGATATTGGCAGCAACACATCGCGACCTGGAAAAATTCATCCGGGAAGGCAAGTTTCGCGAAGATTTGTATTACCGTTTAAATGTTTTCCCAATTGAGCTGCCACCGTTACGCACGCGCATGGATGACGTCCCCGAATTATTACAGGATCAGATGGATCGTATCGAGCGTGAAAGTCATGTGCACCTGCGATTTACGGCAGCAACACTGGATGCCTTATGCCAGTATAGCTGGCCGGGTAATGTGCGGGAGCTAGGTAACCTGGCCGAACGTTTGTGTATTCTTTATCCAGATGGCACGGTGGATGTAAAACACTTGCCGCAAAAATATCAACCCGCCAGTAAAAAAACATCAACATTCACGTTTGATCCGGCACGCATGTTTTCCGATCCGCCAGAGGCCGAAGATATTTTAGTTGCTAATACGGCTGACATGCATGTTGATACAGAATTAGGCGTGCCCGCGTTAGGCAAAGCAGGCCTGGATTTGAAAGAGCACCTGGCACATCTTGAAGTACAAATTATTCAGCAGGCATTGGAAATCAGCTGTGGTGTTGTTGCACACGCCGCGGAATTGCTCAAAATGCGCCGTACCACGCTGGTTGAGAAATTAAAAAAATATGGCATGAGTGCAGGCAAGGAGTTGTAAATCAACCTGGGATATTTCAGAGTTCATGTGCAAATTATTTAAAACTGAAAGATGCAACCAGTGGCGTGTGATCAGACAGCCGTCGCCAGGGTGAATGATGTAATTTCTGACAATGAATGACGTCAAGGCCGCGCGCATAAATCCTGTCCATATGCAGCAGCGGCAACCATGCCGGAAAACTGCGAGCATGGTGCCCGGTTTTATTCTTGAACACTTCGTAAACACCCAGATCTTCGTTCAGATGCCGCTCTGCCAGGCCACGCCAATCGTTAAAATCACCTGCAATGATGAGTGGCTCATCGAGTGGAATATGGGAATTGATACGCCGTGTGAGAGTGGCCAGTTGTTTTTCGCGTTCGAAATGTAACAACCCCAGGTGCACACAAATCACATGCAATTTTTTTTCATGCCCCGGTATATGTATGCTGCCATGTAACAGACTTCGGCTGGCATTTTTCATCAGTGACACATTTATATTTTCCCATTCCCCAAACGGGTATTTGCTTAAGATGGCATTGCCGTGATGGCCAGCTTTGTAAATGGCATTTTTGCCGTAAGCATGATGCTGCCAGACCTGATCCGCTAAAAATTCAAACTGACTGGTATCGGGCCAGTCAATAATCTGATTTTGTTTATGATGGTGTTCGCCCTGAATTTCCTGTAAAAAAACAACATCAGCGTTAATTTCACGTAAAGCATCTTTCATTTCATGTAATACAAAACGTCGATTACTGGCATTGAATCCTTTGTGAATGTTGTACGTGAGAATTTTGATAGCTGTTGTAGTCATGATGGTTCAGGTTAAGCTTGCTTGCCTTATATTGAATTATTGATGGCTCTAATCTACACCGGATGTCCGAATGTCGCATGCGCCTTATCAACCCATAGCTTGCTCGCAATACGATGTATATGAAATCGCCATTATGCACGGCGAGTGGCTGGAACTACGTTGGCATGATGAACAGGGTGTAGAACGCTGTGAGCGGGTGAAACCCATTGGCCTGCAAACACAAGATGGCGAAGAGTTTTTATTATTCCAACGTAACACCTTACCAACGAATGCCGTTGAGCGGGTACGTCTGGATCGACTCCAGTCCATAAAATAACCAGGCCCGGCTTTTACACACCTACCTGGTTGTGATGAGTTAATCAATGCAGCCTTGTGGTTCAGGCAGGCCGCCAATGCGTGAACCCTGGCGCGACGGGCCTGCGGGAAAAAGTTTGTAGAGATATTGTTCGCTGCTCTTTTCAGGCCCCAGCTGTTCCTTGATGTATCTCATCAATAACCGCACCATGGGCGTTACACCGTATTCAAAATAGAATTTGCGCAGATAGTTGACCACTTCCCAATGATCCTTATCCATCTCAATACCCTCACGTCGTGCCATATGCACGGCAATTTTTTCGGACCATAAGGAGCTATCAATCAGATTGCCACGTTCTGTAACCTGATAAACCACACCGTCCAGATCAAATTTACCAACAAAGTGGCGCGCCAGACTGGGGTCAATAGAGACTTTGGCAGGGCGCTTGCGTGCCAGGCGGGTCTCGTCATCCATTTCCACGTCCATCATGGGCATAGGCAGGCCGGAAATTTTAGTACCTACTACCAGTTCATCCACAGGGAACAAGCTAAGCAAATAGTCGCGACTGGCTTTTTTTTCGCCCAGTTTTTCCTTGATCGCTTTTAATAGCAGCTTGCGGATTGGGGAAATGTTGTATTGTTTATAAAAATCACGCATCAAGTTAATGATTTCCCAGTGATTATCAGTCAGCTCGACGCCATCTTTTTCGGCTATGGCCCTGGCAACGGTTTCGTTCCAGTCGTCCGTATTAGCCAAACGGCCATCGCGCAGGAGTTCGTAGGTTTTACCGCTTACTTTAATAGTGTTCATGATAGCGCCTCATAACATAACCTTGAATTTTGTAGTGGAGATGCAGAACGCTCGACATGTCTCCCTGTTAAAAATCATAGCATCGAAACGGCAGGATGCTGGGATGAGAGCCTGGATTCTGAAATAAAAACGCTTATGATGGCGCCCGCTGATTTAATGCCAAAATAGTTGACATAGGTGTCCGGTAATAGATGTAATGCCCCCTTCTTAATATTGTGAACTGAAGATGCGGTGAACATTTATCAGCAAGGTGATTCAGTCATATAAGGCTTGTCGGCATGGGCTCTCGTTTTTTGATCGGGAAGGTATGTGACAGGTAAGTGTGATCGATTTGGCCCCAGTATCCATGCCATAACGATTGTTGCTATAGAGAACGCGTCGCACGCCCTGAACTTCGGCACAGATGGTCCATTCATCCAAATAGTGCTGTACCAGCGGTGCGTAATCTATAGGTTCTTTTTCTGCCCGCAAAGTGAATTGACCCTGTTCATTGGTTTGTATCTGTTGTACAAAATGACGGCATTCGGCGTCACTTGCATCCAGCGATAAAAAAATCGAAGTGTTCGATGTGGCACTGCCATTAACCTGTAAGCTGCCGTGAATAGTTGGCGTTTTATAGCGTACAGTGGGTTGTGTACTGCAGGCGCCTGCTAGTAGGCTG
>JANOOU010000453.1:0-3132 GCA_031421475.1 Gammaproteobacteria bacterium
GAATGCCATCCATTGCCTTCACCACGGATTTAGCCATGGGCAAATAAGCCGGCCAGATGTAATCCGATGTATTCATGGCCTGCTGCCAGGTATACGCCATCAGTGCATCTTCCACACGCGATACTTCGTTGGTAAAAATCAGTGGTTGATTGGGAACCTGGAACACCGCCGCCGTAATGGTTTGCGATAACAGTGCAATTTTCGCAATCACTTGCACGGTGGGGTTGCTTGCATCGGGTAAAGACGCGTTGTTGTTACCACCGCCCACATACAACATGGCGGTGCTACTGTTCACGGTTGTCGGCACAATAATAACCAGGCTGTGCGTCCACACCGGTTGATTGACTTCAGCTTCAGTTAACCATTGTTGTGATGTCAGATTATATAAATACGCGGTGTAACCGGGACCGGGCAAGGATACGGCGGGCTCAATTTTATACACGCCATCGTCTTGTTCGATATAGGTTTTTAACGCAGATGCAGGATCAGGTAAAGCCAGTGCAGAAACCTGGAATGAAACCAGCAGTAACAACACTTTAAGCAAAGAAAAGCGGGTATTAATGTATTTCATTTTGGATACCTCCATGTCAAATAAAAATTAGGATAAGTAGCTGTTCGTATGCATAGCAGCAGCTTGTTTTGTGTAAAAACTTTGCCACAAAGTCGCAGAGAACACAAAGGATTTTTTATCAAGCCCGAAATTCACGAGTCTGTAAATAAACTCTAATGAACCTCTGATTAAGTCTAATAACACTATTTTATCTGTCATTCCCGAATGCTTTTGTCGGGAATCTCAGCGATATATTAAGGAGATTCCCGACAAAAGCATTCGGGAATGACGCAGGGCTTGTTGTATTGGTACTTGTTCAGAGGCTCCCTAATGAATCTCTGACTAAGTTTTGTGGTGCCAGAATTCAACTCTGGGCACTACACTTATCCGCCCTACCCGTGTATTTGTTTTGATTTAATCACAAGAACAACATAACTGTGTCCAGGCAACGTTGCGTCGATGCTTTACTTTAATCAGTCACCTGATTATTTTTGAAATCAATCATACGCTGAGTCGATACCAGTGCTTTCTTCCGAATCGTTTCATCAATGAAAATCTCATTATTCATGTTGTCCAGTACATCCGCCAGGTTACGCAAACTGTTCATCGCCATCCACGGGCAATGCGCGCAACTAACACAAGTAGCCGCTACACCGACTACCGGTGCTTCGATCAGTTTTTTACTGCCCGCCTGCATTTGCATTTTGTGAAAAATGCCATTATCGGTAGCAACAATAAATTCGTGATTGGGTAAATCTTTTACGGCCTGAATTAAACGTGTGGTGGAGCCCACCACATCGGCTTGCGCTACGATGTCCTGTGGCGATTCCGGGTGAACCAGCACTGCCGCATACGGGTGCAGTTTTCTTAAACGTGCTAATGCATCCGCTTTAAACGCTTCATGCACCACGCAGGCGCCGTCCCAAATTAACATGTCGGCGCCGGTTTGTGATTCGATGTACTGGCCCAGATGTTTATCCGGTGCAAATAATATTTTTTTGTTTTGCTGTTTTAAATGATTAACAATGTCGAGCGCATTGCTGGAGGTAACAACCCAGTCTGCCCGCGCTTTAACCGCCGCACTGGTATTGGCGTAAACCACTACAGTTCGATCGGGGTGCTGATCACATATACGGATAAACTCTTCTGCCGGTGTTTTTAAGTCCAACGAACATTCGGCTTCCAGTGTCGGCATCAAAATACGTTTTTCGGGATTTAAAATTTTTGCGGTTTCACCCATAAAACGCACACCTGCGACCACCAGTACTTTATTTTTTTGCTGGTGACCAAAGCGTGCCATTTCCAGTGAGTCGGATACCTTGCCGCCGGTTTCTTCAGCAAGCCGTTGCAACTCGGCATCCACATAGTAATGCGCCACCAGTACTGCATCGCGCTCCAGCAAGCGTTTTTTAATATGTTCACGCAGGGTTTTCAGCTCATCTGCGGCATAAACGGGCGAAGCCAGACTACCGGTTTCTAACAACGGTTGCTCTAGTTTCACCACGATGTTTTGTAACAGGCTCATTCGATATTCCACCAGTTAATTCTGTGAACAACAATGATTTATTAACCCGCCAATGTTCATTGCGGGTTAATGATCCATGAGAATTTTGCACAACGTGAGAACGTTTCACATCATAAAATTCAATTGGCTAATCCAACATACACGTTCTGTACATCATCATCGGCATCTATAGTTTCCAAAAAGGCTTCAACTTCGGCGCGTGCTGCGTCATCCAGCTGCACCGGATTTTTGGATTTGTAACCAAGCTGTGCCGACGACACGGTGAATCCCTGACCGGGCAAGGCGTGTTGCACAGCATCCAGATCGGTGGGTTCGGTGTAGAACATAAAGGCACCTTCATCTATCGCTTCGACATCCTGCGCGCCCGCTTCAATAGCCGCCGCTTCCGCATCCAGCCCGGGTTTGTCGGGAGTGGCTTCAATCATGCCCAGATAGGCAAAGTCCCAAGAAACCGAGCCAGAATTGCCGAGCTGGCCAAGTTTACGGAACAGAATACGTATATTCGTGGCGGTGCGGTTGTTGTTTTCGGTGAGGCATTCAATAATCACCGGTACCTGATGCGGTGCAAAACCTTCGTAGGTGACACGTTCATAGTTCACCACTTCGTCCGTCAGGCCCGCGCCTTTTTTAATGGAACGTTCCAGGGTATCCCGCGGCATAGAGGCTTTTTTGGCACGTTCAACCACGGCACGCAGCGCAGCATTCATATCGGGGTCGGCACCGCCACGCGCGGCCACCATCACTTCCTTGGCCAGTTTGGTGAACAAACGCCCTTTGGCGTCGGATGCCTCGGTTTTGCCTTTCTTTTTCCACTGCGCGCCCATATCGCAACAACCTCTGTTTTAATTTATTGGTATCAGGGCAGTATAAAAGTCGCGCCGCTTTAAAACCAGCGCGTACTTTCTTTACTTCATTTAAGTTATCTCAAAAGCCACTGGTCGCAACAAACACCTTCTGCTTTTAATCCACCATCAGCATCTGCTCGAGTTCCTGGTCGGTATCAGGCAGCCGCAACACTTTCTCGTACAGCGGCGGACGCGACGCCTTGAACACAAAC
>JANOOU010000454.1:0-2557 GCA_031421475.1 Gammaproteobacteria bacterium
GATGAAATTATCGAAGCCGAAAAAATGCCACTGCGTTTCGTTTGTCACACGCCGTGTTTTCGGTCTGAAGCCGGATCATACGGTAAAGATACGCGCGGCCTGATTCGTCAGCATCAATTCGAAAAAGTGGAATTGGTGCAAATGGTGAAGCCTGAAGATTCCTGGAGCGCACTGGAACAACTCACCGGTCATGCCGAAAAAATATTACAAAAATTGAATCTGCCTTATCGTGTGATGGCGCTGTGCAGCGGCGACATGGGATTTTCATCTGCCAAAACCTACGATCTCGAAGTCTGGTTGCCGGGACAGCAGGCCTATCGCGAAATTTCATCGTGCAGTAACTTTGATGATTTTCAGGCGCGCCGCATGAGCGCGCGTTGGCGTAATCCTGCCACCGGCAAACCGGAATTACTCCATACACTGAACGGTTCTGGTTTAGCGATAGGTCGTACGCTGGTTGCGGTACTGGAAAATTATCAGCAAGCTGATGGCAGTATTCGTGTGCCAGAAGTGTTGCAGAAATATATGGGTGGGGTTGAAAGGCTTTCTTGATGCCAGGTTAACGTAAACGTACAAAATACTATTTTTTATAATGAACATTGAAGCTGTTGATTATAACCCTTGTGATAGCCATCTTGGCAGACGTTTTAAATAGGTAAAAAAACATGTTCAATCACGTCAGTAATTGAAAATGGATAAAAATAAAAATGACATAAACAACGAGGGCTAACAGGGTGAATAAAAACAGAATACATATTAGATGGAAGTTTTGGCTTCTGATTAGCACGTTCCTTTTAATTCAATATACCACTGCATTTGCAGCAGACAGCCCATTTGATTTTGCTGAACCCATGGTTGTTCCCTCGCCAGCTGAAGGAGAAATATACAAACTTGATGCAGGTGACAGCGTTGTGGATTTTGATGTTGCGCCCGATAGACCTGAGGTTGCTTTATTAATCAAATTATCAAACGGGAAGCAGAAGCTCGTTTTTTGGTATTTCGGCGAAAACCCTGAAAATATAACACCGCGTACCTTTTATCTTTCGGACCAGCATTTACTGACAGCCGTGACCTGGCATCCACTGGGCAGAAAGTTGTTTTTTCTGGATGCAGTAGGGGGTAAAAGTAACATACTCATATCGAGTGATGACGAATGGGATCCGAAGTCAATTTTTCATACCCATTTTTTATTAAGAAGGCTTGTAGTAGCACCACGGCCATTTGAAATTGGATATGATGAAAAGACCCGGACATCACCGACTGGTTATAGGATTTTTTTCGGCGTAAAGAAATCTGATGGAAAATACGCGACTCACACAGTGACAGAGTCGGGTAAGCGTGAGTACGCAGTCATTGATTCAAAGGCGGGTTCTTTTCAATTTTCTGACGATGAAGCTTTGCCAAATTCAATGATTGCAAGTTCGGGACTTCCTGTAGGATTTCATCCTGCAGGGCATTTTATGATTTGGGAGGATGTAAATCATTGTTTTCAAAAAATTGAATACAGTGGTGATAATTGGGGTTCTTCCGCAAGCGTGATAAAAAACAAGCCAATCTGCAACGGCAGTTTAACGTATACGCCTAACGGCGCTGCGCTTCTCCACTGGCGGCGCGGCATAAATGGAATAGAACTCAAGTATGATCGCGGCGAGAAATCTACTCTCGTTGCAAGCGATTATCGTTTTATTTCAACACCCTCTTCAGTCGCAGACGGCAAGGGTATTGTTGGAATATCAAAAGAGAATGGTGTTGAATTTATTCGATATGTGCCCATTAATGTTCCTCTTGCAGATGTTGTCAATGCCTGGATGTTTGTTGAATCGCCTAAAGATCGAGAATTACTTTCTTCAAATACGGGGCTATTTCGATCTCTGGAAAAAAACCAGCTGTATGAGCTGTACGATACAGAATCCTATCACTGTGGCGGCTATGACCAGTCCACACCTTCCCGTCCCTACTTTGTTACGACGGACATATTTTGGGAACTCTATGCTGCCGCTTTTGAAGGAATATTTATTCTGTCTGAAAGACAAGGGGCCATGCCCGTATTTTGGGACTTTGTAGCCAAGGCAAGTCAGAGCCTGAAGCAAAATCACCCAGAGTCAAAAATGGCAAAGGTCTTTGCGGCGCTCTCGATCGTTCAAACGGGTATGTCCAATTTAAACCCGGAAGCTGACCTGATTATGAAGGCAGAGGGAACGTCAATCTCGACTGTAACAAATGAAAGATTTAATTTTGGTAATTTGAAACCAAGAAGTCATTACACAAAGGATTCCCAACTGGGAAATTACTTTCGAGCCTCAAAATATTTAATAGACTTAAAACTTGCAAATGATGACATCGAAATTTTAAAAGGACTTCCTCCCGATGTCATTTCAAGTGCGCTTGCCTGGGTAAAAATATATGAGCCATTTATTGCGCCACCTCGCCGTCCATTGATTTGGGCTAAAACAGTAGAACTACCCAATTATATTTCTAAACCCGAAAGCCATGAGCAGGTGTTTCCATTGTCATGGGGTGTCGACAACGAGATATTTTTCAATACTGTTTATCACGA
>JANOOU010000455.1:0-3076 GCA_031421475.1 Gammaproteobacteria bacterium
CTGATTAATTCAGAGCTTCCCTAATTCCCATACTCCGCGCGGGAACCTCGGGTTATCAAAGCACCCAGCGCACAATCCCCACCGTAGAGGTAATAATAAAACCCAATTGCATCAGCACCAGCGCCCAGGTTTTAGTTTTTACACCGTGACTAATCCACGCCATATTCGATAGAAAAAACATCACCCAGCCATAGGGTGAAATAACAGTATTCGATGCCAGCATGGCAGCACCAGCTAATCCTGTAATGCTGCCAAACCAGTCAACGAGCATGTAGCGTTTAATGTTAAAGGCCATTTTTTACTCACTGTTGAGTGTTATAACGCGATAGTTAAAATAACCATCACAGAAGAATAATTATAAAGGTTTACGCGCCAGCAGATGAATATATCGGCCCAATGAACGATACGGTTCAATACGACTAAAACGCAGTTCCATTTCAATAATTTCGTTTAGTTGTAAAGGGGCGCGGTAATTTTTTTCAAGATAATCTGAAAACACACGGATACCGCTGTGCAACGAAATATCATAACCCCATTCGTGTAACCAGCTCATCACATCATCCGGTAACAAGGCCTGCATGGGCGTTAAACTACCGGGATCACCCTGATAATCATCATTGGCAATTTTACGCAAATTACCGCGTAACAAATTGCGATAAACAAGTGAGTGTTTGTTATAAAACGCCAGGCTGATATAGCCGCCGGGTTTCAAATGTTTTAATAAACCCGCCAGCGTCTTACGCGGCTCGGCCAGCCACTCCAGTACCGCATGACACAACACGGCATCAAACGTATTATCAACATGTTTAGATAATTGCTGTACCGGGCAATGTAAAAATTGCACTGCCACCTCCGGACATTCTGCCGCAAAACTGTCGCGTGCGAGCTGCAACATGTTGCCTGAAATTTCGCACAGCGTAATGTGATGCCCGAGTTTTCCCAGCCGTTGCGACAACTGCCCTATGCCGCCACCCGCATCCAGTATGCTTGCCTGCGCAGGCAAGTAATTATTGAATCCTTCCTGCAAATCAGACCATAAAATATGCAGACGAATTTCACCTTTGTCAGAACCGTAAATGTTTTGTACAAAGCGTTGGGCCAGATCATCAAAATTTCGATCCTGCATAGTTGTATCTCTTCAAAACGGGGACAAATTCTAACCTTGTTAGGAATTATTTGCCGGGTAATCCTTGTCGCGCACAGACTCATCCGCAAGGGTGGGGAAGCTCAGATAACCACTCGTCTGATGCGATAAAATAGGTTTTTTCCCCGGCTATAGTTATTTCTGCGAACCGGGGTGCCGCTATATCACCACCCTGCTCTGCTCACATCTTCATCAAATTATCCAGCTGCATATGACCAAAAGGCATTACCGATCACTCGGGTTAACCGTGTGCGGAATCAGGCCATTGGTGTTGTGCGCATTGGATTTACCTGTCCCTCACTACGCTCGATTGATCGGATTAATAAACTATTCCTACAATCCTTTATGATGAGGTCATACACGATGAAAAAGATTCTTCCCCTTGCCATCGCTTCCGCCTTGCTTTCCGCATGCGGTGGCAGCGGTAGCAACAGCAACAGCGACACCAGCGGCGGTAATGTATCCGGTTTAACCATGCCAGAAAACATGAGTGTGGTGAGTGCAAGCGATAGTGGTGGCGGTGGCAGCCAAAAAATGTCAGCCAAATTGTCTGCAAAAGTAAACAGCACTCTAGTCCATAAAAATGCCACCGATGCCGATACCCAATACAGCACCGATCCCGTCAATACTTATGTCTACGATGCATCGATGGAATCACTCGATACAGTAAACATGATTTTATGCCTGATGGCACAAACGCGTGCAGCGGATCGGGTTAATACCGGCCCCTACATTGCACTGGTTAACGAAAATAAATGCGAACAAGGTCAGGGCCAGAGTGGCTCCACCGGTCAATCCAGTAGCGGTCAGATGACTGAATACAGCAGCTGGGTGATTAACGCCACGCGTACCAGTAACACGGCGCCGCAGAATGTCAAAATCTGGATTCCCGGTGAAACCGGTGGTAATGATCCGCGTAGTGGCCAGAATATTCTGGTGGAAGTCACCACGAACGAAGCCGTGAGTGCAAGTAAACCCTTTGGGGACTTTGCGCTGAACTTTAAAGGCGTAGTAGACGCAGGTGGTTTTGGTGGCAACCCCGGTGACGAAATGGAAGTCATGCGTGGCACACTTAAAACGGTGGCCAACGCTCAAAATTTACCGCAATTCAGTTTTATAAGCGCGGAAGGTGATGCCATACCCGGTGCTTCCGGTTTGGGCTTTGCTTCAGAACAATCCTCCAATGTCATACTGAATGATGCGAGTGGTAGCGGCGGTGTCGCCCTGACTCACCGCAGTGAAACCTACGACAACATGGGTATCCCGGTAACGGAATCATCGACCTACGCCATTGCATTTGATGCCGGACATTTATTACGTGGAAAAGATACTAACGCGGATAATATTGCCGATGCATCTAGCTGCAAATCACGCACCGGTTTTGATACACAAGTATGGCGTTACAATTTATATCACGCGGTAGATGGCACGTTTAACGGCCAAGCCGTCACTGGCGGCCAGCGCGTGACGCTGAATTCCGGCTTTCCATTTACCTTTGATAATAACGGCTCCAGTGCCTATGGTTATGTCGGTTATAACGGCGTTTGGTCAGAGGCCGGCAATTTGGCCAATGGCACCGTCATCACGAAAGTCGATTACAACAGCGATGCCACCAGCCAACATACCGTGCATGTATCGGTCGGCAAGTTAACGCGGCGTACAGCACACAATGAACTGCTCAGCAGTTTTCAGGGTGATGAGTTCCAGTACTGGGGCCAGCATCCGACGCTGAGCATGTTTGGCCAATGGGTGGTCACCGTGGATATCAACAATGCCTTCCAGATTACGGGCACCATGAGCTTTGGTAACAGTGGCCCGCAAATCTCAAGCACGATCGACGACGACAATGACCCCAACACACCGGAAGTCTCTGTCGCCGCCAATCTAAGCCTCAGCAATAATCAAAACCTGGGATTATGGAGTGATACGCTG
>JANOOU010000456.1:0-3331 GCA_031421475.1 Gammaproteobacteria bacterium
TCATCAAGGTTATATCCCAGCATGTGTTGTGCAGCATTGTTGATGAAGGTGGTATAGCCATTGTTATCCAGCCCCAGTATGCCTTCACTGGTGTTGTTGAGCAGCAGTTCACTACGATTTTGTAACGTTTTGAATTCGAGGGTACTTGCTTCATTCTGATGTTCGCTTAATCGTCGCCGTTGTGAACTACTTATTAAATAAGTCATTAGTAACAGGGTAATAAACATGCCGGCACTGAACAAGATCAGAGCGTGGGTGGCCAGCGGATAATCACGGACATCTGCCAGCGATAATTCCCAGCGACGGCCCGCAATGTCCAGGGTTGTCTTATGCCGGTTTTGTGGACTCGGCGATGCCCCCTGATGATCGCCCGGTTGGTTAATAATAGTGACAGGCTGAGACTCTGTTATGTCGGTTATTGCAAGGTGGAAAAAATCACTGTTAAGGTTCGGGGTGGCGAGGTAAAACAGATCATCGATGAAGTAACTCGCCAGGACAAACCCCATCAGGTTGGGGCGCCGCAATTCATGGCTGAGAGGTAAATTATTAACATTGAAAACCGGGATCGCCAGCATCAAACTCAGCGGTTTATCCTGCTCAAACAGGTAGGGCGCGGATAGCGTGGGTAGGCCAGAGTCACGCGCGGTCAATAATGCTTTGTGTACGGCGGGAATAGCTGCCAGATCCTGACCCTGGAAGATTTCGTTGCCAACCAGCGGGTTGAGATAGGTGATCGGGAAATGTTCATCACGCGGGTTCGGTGGACGTGTATCGTCTGTAACATGATGCAGCCGCGTAACATAACCGGTTAAGCCCATGCCTCGCATTTTTTTTTCATGCGCCGGTAATTCGGCGGGGCTTAATCGGGGTGCCCAGGCCAGCGCCTGAATTTCCGGATGCGATTGAATGATAGGCTGCGTATAGAGGTTGAACTCATCCATGTCGACATGTGTTGAGGCCCGGTATAGTCCGTGCAGGCCTGACAGTCGTTCTATATTCACCCCAAAGGCCATGGCGAGATCGTTAGAAAATCGTGTGCCTTGCTGGTTAGTCAGGGCTTGTTGCCGGGCGTATTCGGCCTGTTGTTCCCACCAGGCCGTGGCTAGGCTTAACATGAAACCCAGCAGCAGTATCAACCCCATGGTGTAGCGTTCTATGGGGTGGACATGAAGGTGGTTTGGGCGAGGCGGCTGCACGGCATGAGGTTTCGTTAAGAACGTTTAAAGAATAGGCTAGTTTTGGTCTGCCACAAGGCATCTGTATAATGCAGCGAATCTAAACTCTGGAATAATTTATGCCCCTGATTAAACCCTTCGCCGGTCTACGGCCGGTTGTTGAGCATGCTACCGATGTATTGGCGCCGCCTTATGATGTACTAAACAGTAACGAAGCCCGTGAGCGCGCGCAGGGTAAGCCGATGAGCTTTTTGCATATCTCTAAAGCAGAAATTGATTTGCCTGAAGGTATCAATGTTTACGATCCGCAGGTGTATGCCAAATCTGCCGAAAACATGCAGGCACTGATCAAACAAGGGGTGTTGATACGGGACACCGCACCCTGTTATTACGTATATCGCCTGACCATGGGTGATCATGTGCAAACCGGCCTGGTGTGTGTGGCATCGGTTAAGGATTACAACAGCAATCGCATCCGCAAACATGAATTCACGCGCCCGACAAAAGAAGATGATCGCGTACGGCAGATCGAAGCCTTGAATGCACAAACCGGCCCGGTATTGCTGGCGTACAAATCACAATCCGATATGGATGCCTTGTTACAGGTGGTAACGTCAGGTAAACCTTTATACGATATCAAGGCAGATGATGGTATTGGCCATGCGTTCTGGATTATCGATAAGGCTGCGATTATCGAAAAAATCAGCAACACATTTGATGCCATGCCCGCATTGTATATTGCGGATGGTCACCATCGCTCCGCGGCCGCTTCCCGTATAGCAGCGAGAAAAGCGGGTGGCGAACATGCCATGAGTCAATATTTTCTGGCAGTGATATTTCCCCATAATCAAATGAAAATTCTGGATTACAACCGCGTTGTTACTGATTTAAATGGCTTGAGTAAAGCGGCGTTTCTGGAACAAATTAGCAAACGTTTTACCTGTGTAGAACAAGCTGGTGTCGTAAAGCCGGAACGTGCAGGTGAATTTGGCATGTATCTGGCTGGCACCTGGTATCGATTAAATATTCAACCTGGCTTGATTCCGCATGATCCGGTTAAAAAACTGGATGTCAGTTTGTTGGCGGATAATTTGTTGCAACCCGTACTGGGAATCAATGACCCGCGCACGGATACACGTATCGATTTTATAGGTGGTATGCGTGGTTTGAAAGAACTGGAGAAACGCGTTAACGCCGGTGAAATGGCCGTGGCTTTTGCCCTGTATGCAACCAGCATGAGTGATTTAATGGCTGTAGCGGATAGCAATCAGGTGATGCCGCCCAAGTCAACCTGGTTTGAACCGAAGTTGGCAGACGGCCTGGTGTCTCATGTGTTGGATTAAATAAGTGAGCGAGAATACCGGCATTAAGTAATAGTTATAAAAACAGGAATTGTTGTGATTAAAGATTTAATCAAGAAGTTATTGTACCAGTCTGGTTTTTTAACAGAGATACATCGCAGACGAAATAAATCTGCATTAACGGTCGTTCTGTTTCACCGGGTGTTTCCTGTGTCAGACGACCGATATCTTCAGGCTGATATGGAGTGGACAGTCACCGATGTGTTTTTCAGAGATTGCATGCAGTTCTTTAAACAGTATTACAATGTCATTGACTTAAGCCAGCTACAAAATTTTATTGAAAGCGGGACACCGCTACCGGCGTATTCATTACTGGTTACATTTGACGATGGCTGGGCGGACAATCTCGAATATGCCCTGCCCATAACACAACAATTTGCTATCAGGCCATTACTGTTGGTCACCACCGGTGCCATCGGCAAACCTATATTGTCCTGGCAGGAACTACTCTACAGTGCATGGCGAATTAATTTATTGCAGAGCAATGTAGTGAAAAAAATTTCTGCCGTTATTCAACAGCCTGTTGATAACGTTATTACTGAACAGGATATACGTTCATTGATTCAGGCTATTCAGCATTGCCCTGAGAGTGTTCGGGATGCAGCTGTAGAATTGATTGATACCATTTCATTACCCCACCCCAGGCAAATGCTAAATACGGAGCAACTTAATCAATTGGCAAAAGGTTTTGATTTGGGTACACATGGTGTTCGCCATGAGCCACTCACCCAATCTGAAAATCCTGGCGCTGAGTTGCAGCAGGTACGTGAACAGTTGCAAGAAATGACCGGCCAA
>JANOOU010000457.1:0-2476 GCA_031421475.1 Gammaproteobacteria bacterium
GTTGGAAGCCACCCGTTCGCGCAGGCGGACAAAAGCACGTACCACATAAACCCCAACTTGACCGCCATGGATGGTGGAAATGCTGGGAACGCAGGAGCAGTTCCCAGTGCAATGGCTTGTGGTGAGTTCAGCACATTGGCAGCTTGTATCGCGCCATGCTCGGTAAAGGCATAAGGCAAGGTTTTGGAAAACTTCAGGCGGCGTTGGATGAAATCCGGGAGGTGGTCACAATTTGTGACCACCTCCCGTTTTTCTGCCGCCGTGAGTTGAAACATAAAGTCATCCGGGAGTCTGGCCCGGTTACGCTTGACTGCCTGATTCAAAACCTTGGTAGGCACCGCATAGTGCTCTGCCAAATCCGCATCCAGCATCACTCTTTGACCACGAATAATCAGGATGCGAGATGCAATCAGTTCTACTTGCTGTGAGTTAGACATGGAAATAATCGAAGACCTTTTACTTAATGGGCAAGGTTTTGGAAAATTTTAATCGGTACTGATGGGAGCAGGAGGTAGTTGCAAATTGCGCCACCTCCTGCTCTCAGATTGGGTAAGTTGAAAATAAAATCGTTCGGAATCGTTACTTACGACGGGTTAATCACATCAAATATCAAATTCAGCCGGAAGCCGCGTGCTTGCAAGTAAGCAATGCGCTTCGATTTATCCTGATGATCTGTTACGAGCGCACCGGCATATTTTTTAAGGTATTGACGGTTTAACACGGTATACCAGTCCAGTGTTTCCTGATTGAGATATTCATGAGCCAGTTCGGCAGGTATGCCTCGCTCGCGAAGTTCCGCCAGGATGCGCATCGGGCCATAGCCCCGGTTCATACGCATATTCACATAGGCTTCGGTAAAACGCCGATCAGACACACTGCCATCCAGCAGCAAGGGCGACAGTCCAGCGTCAATGTCTGCAGAAGCATATCCTTTTTGCCGAAGCTTGCGCTTCAGCTCTGCCGCACTGTGCTCGCGCCGGGCCAGAAGACCCAGTGCCCTATCCTTTACCGGTATGGCTTTTACCGATATGGCTTTTACCGGTATGGTTTTGTCAGCCGCGTTTTTTGCAGACCCGGCACTGCCTTCATCTTTTCGATAGCCACGTGTAAAAGTCATGGCCAGATAAACCTAGCTGTCTGCATCCACTTCTTCAAGCTCGATATCATCAACAGAACTTGCAACAGCCTTGGAGACTGATGATGGATTGGTTAGCAGCTGCGTGCGAATCTGGGCTTCGATTTCTTTGGCGATCTGCGGATTTTCATGCAAATAAGCACGTACCTTGTCCTTACCCTGGCCAATTTTTTCACCTTTGTAGCTATACCAGGCACCGGATTTATCAATGAGTTTGCATTCCACGCCCAGGTCAATAATTTCCCCTTCGCGTGAAATACCTTCGTTGTATAAAATCTCGAACATGGCTTGTTTGAACGGCGGCGCTACCTTGTTCTTGACCACTTTCACCTTGGTTTCGCTACCGATGATTTCTTCGCCTTTCTTGATGGCGCCGGTGCGACGAATATCCAGACGAACCGATGCGTAGAATTTCAAGGCATTACCACCGGTAGTGGTTTCCGGATTACCAAACATGACACCGATTTTCATACGAATCTGGTTGATGAATATCACCAGTGTGTTGGAGCGCTTAATGTTGGCAGTGAGTTTACGTAAAGCCTGTGACATCAAGCGCGCCTGCAAGCCCACATGGTGATCACCCATCTCGCCTTCAATTTCTGCCTTGGGTGTGAGCGCCGCGACCGAGTCGATAACGACCACATCGACACCGCCGGAACGCACCAGCATGTCGGTAATTTCCAGTGCCTGTTCACCGGTATCGGGTTGCGATACCAGCAAGTCATCCACATTCACACCCAGCTTGCCGGCATAAATAGGATCCAGCGCGTGTTCTGCATCGATAAACGCCGCTGTGCCACCCAGCTTCTGTATTTCAGCCACCACATGCAGGGTGAGTGTGGTTTTACCGGATGACTCTGGCCCATAAATTTCTACCACGCGACCTTTCGGCAAACCGCCTATACCCAGCGCTATATCCAGCCCTAGTGAACCGGTAGAAATAACTTCAATGTCGCGTGATACGGTGGAGTCACCCATGCGCATAACCGAGCCTTTACCAAACTGGCGTTCGATTTGAGTAAGTGCTGCGGCCAAAGCCTGTTTACGGTTGTTATCCATGTGCGTCTCCTGTGAGGATGCTGTTTGTTAGTGGTGCCCAATGCGGGTTTTATAATGTGTGCAGTTTACTGCTAAGGCGCCTGATGTAACCAGCGCGCCCTCTCCCACCATCGGCTACGCCGATGGTTCCCCCTCTCCCGAAATGGGCGAGGGTAAGTTTGTGTCGCTACGCGACATGCCTTCAATATCGTCTGAATGATCCTACCAATACACCTTGTACCTGCACCCGCTGCGGTTCAAAAATCATCGCTTGCATGCGGGCATTAGCCGGTATCAGTTGCA
>JANOOU010000458.1:0-6939 GCA_031421475.1 Gammaproteobacteria bacterium
CGGTCTTCTCCCAGCCGGTGATCATCGCCTTGATATGCGAGGTCACCGTATGTCCGGCTGTTGCCAGATAAATATGCGCGATTAAAAATATTAACATCATGAATGCAGCCACGACATGGAAGAACGCCACCCATTTCAAATCCAGCCAGCCAAATCCCCAATCGGCCCAGGAGCCGTAAAAAAGATAAAACCAACCAGTAATCCAGATCATTGGATTAATCACAACCAGTACCAGCAAATACGCCAGGCGCTGTAACGGATTATGTTTGCTCAAAGTGGTCTGGCGGAACGGATGCGGCGCATGGGTGAAAATACCGGTGAGGTAATATTTCAACATGGCATCTACTTTTTGCAGGGTGGGAATATATTGCCTCCATTCACCGGTAGTGAAGTGCCAGAACACGGCAAACACCCATAGGCCCACCAGAGTCCAGGCTGCCAGGGTGTGAATAGTCACGGCTTGTTCAAAACCAAAAATACTCCATGAACCGTGCACCTCAAATCCGGTGATCAGCATGATCACAATTAACAATGCCTGTGACCAATGCCAGAAGCGTTCAAAGCGTTTGAAAATATAAATTCTTTCAGCCATGACCTTACCCTCTCTTGTGCATGTAGTAACGGATTGCGCCGTGGACCATTACACCCAGCAAGGTGAGCAGCGCCATGGTGAAGCCAATTATATCGAGCAGCGGTGTGTTGTTGGTAGCCGGCATATACACACCGGATATACCCTTCAGGCGTCCTTCTGCCCGGTGGCATTGTGCACATTCCAGTGCATCTTCTTTAGGTGCAACCATGTGCGTGATGGGCCAGCTCATTTCAGTGGCCACAAAACCCAGCTCACCACTGTACGGTCTGCCCGCTATTTTCATGCCTGCTGTAACCGCTTTTTCTACATCGTAGTTAATCCACAGCGCAGATTCCTTATCATCTGACAAGCTGGTCACGACAAGCGTGTTACTCACCTTGTCGAACATCTGCTTGCCACGGAACACCTTGGTAGGCCAGATACGTGACTTGCCGTCCTCCGCACTGCCCTGGAAGGCATTGATCTTGAGCACTTCATTTGGATCAAACTTGGTATCCGCCAGGGTCCATATCACTTCACCGTTAAACCACTGGTACTCGGGAATGACATATTTTTCCCAGCTGAAATCACCTTTCTTGCTGTCGTAAATATCATTGCCGTCCGAGCCCTTGATCTGGAGACGATTATCCTTGTCATCCAGCTTGCCGACGGTTGACCAGTCCCATCCCATCTTGGTCGCCATGCCACGGGCATAGGCCGGAATGTGGCAGGTCTGGCAGGCCAGTTTTTCGGTGTGCCGGTTCAACACTGCCTGCTCGGCACCATCGTGCGGATTATTGTCGTGACAGGCAACACAGGTAGTCGGGTTGCGTTTTTCAGTACTGCCTGGAACCAAATGGCCCTGAACATCGGCAGCCGTAACCTGGTTACGTGATCCAGACACTTCGTGGCTCTCGGTCACATGACACTGGGAGCAGGTAAAATTCAGACCTTTGGCATCCATGTGTACATCCATCGACTTCTGCGGAAACTCCAGTGTGCTATCGAGATCACCATGCTTCACCGCATCACCACCACCGCCACGGAAGTGGCAGGCACCACAAGTCTGGCGGCTGGTGGGGCCAACACCCTGTGCGATGGCTTTCAGATCAGTAGGCGCGCGAAATTTGCCGGAGTGTGGCGGCCATTCCATGGTTTCGTAATTGGTGTGGCCAGCCAAACCGGGCAACTTTTTATACTTGCCGGTGGTGTCATGGCAAACCATGCAATCCACATTGGCTTCCGAGGTGAAATCAAAATTCTGGTCTTCCCAGCCAAAGCCGATATGGCAGGCGGTACAAAACTTGTAGTTTGATGGCACCGATGTGCAGTAATTGTTGATCACCTGGTTCTTGCCCAGACGCTGGTTGGTTTGGGGATTGATGTAATCCCAGGTCCAGTGCTTGGTTTTGTGTAACTGTTTGGACGCTTCGGTATGACAAACCAGACAGGCCTTGGTCACTTCCGGGCCGGATTTAAACACCTTGTCCAGTTCCTTGAATTTGGAATGGTCAGCGGTGGACTTATTCGTCACCGATTTTTCGGCTGTGGTTTCAGCCGCCATATTGTCCACAGCCAAAGCCGTGCCCTGCCAACTGATCGTCAGCAGAGACAGCATGGCTGCGCTGATAAATTTATAAAACATATAACCTCCTCATGGAATTCGGGAATGGCATGGCTTACTCAGCAACCACTACCTTCTTTGCCGCCACCCGCACCACCACCACCCGGCATACCCTTGATCAGCGGAGGTGCTGGCTTGGTTGGATCGAAGGTCACAAATATTTTTTGATCTTCAGCAACCTGGTCCATGACCTCACCCACACCAAACATCTTGCCCATCAGGCCTGCATTCATCAAACCGATATACGTCTTGCCGTTATCTTTTTTGTAAACAGTGATTGTGCATGGCATCAAAATGGAAAGTATGCGGGTGTCATCTACACCCAAAATGGGGCCTGAGTACTTGGTGCTGCATGCCTCTACCAGTAGTACCGGCGGCACATTTCCGCCGGCACTGGCCACTGCCTTGGAGGGATCGCGTAAACCCGATAGCGCCCAACCTTTGTGTTCCAGTGACTGAATATTCTGCTGAATACGTGCCGCCGTTTCTTCCACCCCGAACGGACTTTCGATTTCACTGAAAAACAAATCCATTGCCAGCACAAAAGCCATCACCCCGACAAACACTATGCCCGCTACAAATCCAGCCAGTACTTTAAACATGTGAGTGCTCCTCGGTTATAAATTAATTATCAAATTCTAAAATAGATTAGAAACAACGAATGGATATTGCGGTAACGCAACTAACAATCATGTGGCGTACTAATTTTTGTTGGCATGGTTTTTTGTAATGATGACTAAAAACAGGTATTCGGAATTTTGGCATGCCTGACTGGCAAAAGAAGCATGGGCAAAAATAACAACTTGTTTTTCGCGCCCTGAAAACACCAGCGCCTGCCCCAGACTGAATCCGGGAATGGCGCTATGCAAGCCTCCTTAAATAAAATACATTTATACGTTTGGCGGATATTCCGCATAAACCGGCAAATCACCGGCATCACAAGACCAGTCGGCACGCGAAGACCAGAATATACGTGCTTGTGGCCTGGCTTCCGGATTAACATCTAATGAGCCTGCAGGCACCACCACCACATCCAGATCGGGCGCATAACGCGGCACACCACCACCACACTGTTTGCAAAAAGCGTTGGTGAATCGCTCGGCTTCTGGAACCTTGTATCGCGCAATAAATTCTTCGCCTTTCCAGCTGATTTTTTCTGCGGTTACAGGCGTAATCATAATATTCGTCGCGTGTCCGGTGCCTGTGGCTCTTCTGCAGCGCTCGCAATGACAATGATAAAATCGTTTAATCTCTCCACTCAGCTGGTAGCTCACCGCACCACATAAACAGTGCCCGCTAAAAATTTGAGGCATAATTAATCTCCATACAAATTAAAAAACAGTTTTATTACGCTTAAACGCAGGTGCGCACGGCGCACCCTGCAACAGCGCAAATTTTCCTTTAGTAGCTAATTACTTTTGGTGATTGATCTTTAAATTCAGGCATCACCAAGCCAACACTGGCATTGATATAGGTTGGGTCGGAAATCACATAGCGTTTACCGTTATAACTGACACTGTCGCCACTTACGCTTTCATTAAAACGCACAGCGGTTGCAACATGCCCCGGATAATCCAGCCCCACTACATCCAGGCCTACCAGATTTTTCACCAGCCAGGCGAATAATACGGAACGATCTTCGCAATCCGAATAGGGGTAATACAGCGTTTCTTCCGGAAATAAATAATTCTCTATACCAAACTGCTGTTCATCGGTCTGGTACGGGAAAGCGGTTTGAACAAAGCGCAATAATAAATTTACCGCATCCTGTTCGCTTTTGCCTTGTACCAACGGTTTGAGTTGCAGCAATAATGGATGTGCCGTGGCACGGTTTACATCGGCACTAAAGTACAAATTAATATCCATTTGCGGATACGTTTGCAGATACGCAATCGTCTGGTCATCCGTATCCAACTTCACCGAATATTTCTTGTTGTTGTAATTAAAAACAACAGACCTGTACTTATCCTGGCGCGTTGTATTAAGCGATTTATCCAAACGCATATCCAATGCTTTAGTTGCACCCGGATAATTGCCATCATAGGTAAAAACCCGATCAAGTTTGTTTTTGCTGCCATCCAGACCCAGTGCATAGTAACGCTGGTTATCGAAGGTAAAGTAGGCTGTTGCATAAACCTGCTGCTGTGTGGGCATTAACAAATACACACGCGAAACATCGTAGGCAATGCGCGCACGGAAACCCGCTTTGGTCATCACAAACCAGGTGAATAACGCCTGCTCATTCTTGCCGCCTGGATAGATCTTGCCAGCCAGCTCGTGTGTGAGCAAAGCATAACCCCAGTCATTAAGTTGTAAGGGCGTGCGTTGGGCATCGAGTTGTTTCAGCAAAGGCTCGTAGTCAACCAGACTCAGGGCTGACCAGTGATCGCTGATGTTTTGGCCATCAATACGGCTCGCCATTTTCACCTTGAATGCCGGGTCGTAGGTGAAACGTAAACGCTGCCCGTAAAACACGATCTCTACTGTCTGTCCCTTGGGCAAACCCGTCACCACAACAGGCGCCACCTTTATGGGTTTGGGCACTGCTGCAATAGGCGGTACGGATACCAGCGGTATAGCCACGGGTGGAGGACTTACAGGCGTGCTGCCTGAGGGTATAACCCCGACGGAAGGCTGCACAGGAGCAGCGGATGGCACACTGACTACAGGTGGCGTGGAATTTGGAGGCTCGGGTAATTTAACGACTGGCGGAATGACCGCGGGTGGGATGGTGGGCGTAGACGACACCGGCGGCACACTCGGTGCTATTGGCATCACTTTGGGTTTGGGCTTTTCGTCTCGTACCACGCCCTGAAAGGTCTGTATTTCCTTCCATTGGGTTTTGAGAAAGAGGGTGAATTCCTGATCGCGCTTGTCGCGATACTCTTTGAAATTGCTGTTTTCCTGCTGCATCCACTGGCTGAATTCAGCGCGGCCTGGCTCCGCCATCGCAGGTGCCACAATAGCAGCCAGAACGAGAAAGATTAATTTGTGTGAGTTATGCATACACAGTCCTTTTCCTGTTACTCAGAAACAACAAAGCCGGTCAACGACCGGCCATGTTAACGTGAATGGTTCGCAGTGACTCCGGCCTGCTCTCTCCCGCTTTTGGGGAGAGGGAACCACTGGCACGAGCCAATGGTGGGTGTGGGCAGCCTGCAACAACATTCAGTTTTTAGGGGTTCATCTTGGCTATATCAGCCGCCATTTCATCCTGACCCTTCTGTGCCTTGAACTGCTGCCACAGGGCTTTTTCATTGCCCATGCTGGTCTTGATTGCCTGTTTGGCCATGGTTTCAACACCGGCAGAGTCCATACCCAGCAACACATACAGATTGCCATTCGGGCTGGTGCGGGTCTTGAAGATTTTGGTGCCTACCAGGGTCTCGTTGGTAATTTGTTTGGTGACGGACGTCAGTGCCTTGTCGACGGTTTCCTGATCGGCAGCACCGGTGGTTTCAACATATTGTTTAATCATGTTTTGCACCTGCACTTTCATGCGCTGCGCCAACTGTACACGCGCAGAAGTCGCGGCCATCTGCTTCATAAAGTCATTACCGGCAGCTGATTTATCAGCCGAGCCCACGGAAGACACTTCCACGCCCTCTACCGGCTCATCACAAATCCAACCTGGCGCTTCGGCACCGGGGGCGTCCGGAAACACACAGTCTGCAACGTCTTCTTTCTTGTCTTTACCGCAACCCGCCAGAATGGCAGTCATTGCTATACCCGCTACAAAGTAGGTAACCTTATTCATATCGCTCTCTCCATTTGTATTAGTAACTTTCTGGGGGCTAAACATAGCTCAGATATTCGTGCTATGCAATCCACAATTGACGCGACAGTTAACAGGTTTGCTATGATCCTGCTACAGGAAATAACAGGACTTACCCATGCCGTTACTGCGTATCATTGGCCTCTTCTTGCTTTCACAACTTTCTATTGCTGGCAATCAATCCGAATTTGACGTCTATATACAGCAGCAAAATCAGGGTTCTGCTGCGGTAAAGGACGAATTTGCAACCTACAAACAAAAGCTGCTAACCGCATTTGAGCTGTATAAAAAACAAGCTGGCAAGATATGGGGTGATAAACACAATGTCGCGCCACAAGCCCACAACTGGGTGAGCTTTTACGACGACCTGGGGCACCGTAGTGTGGTGGATTTCGAACAAGGTATTATCAACATTGAAATTGCACTACCAGCCCGGCAAAACATAGCGGCAGATGACGCGCGTCGCCAGCTCGAGAATACCATTCTAAAAACCCTTAATCAGGGCACAGACAATCGTTCGATGATTGAAATAGCCCAACACCCTGCGGCCCTGTCATCCGGGCCAGCAATATTAACTAACCTGGTTGCTGATGCCCATGGCAATACGCTGAATCAGCAAGAATACCCTGCTCTTGCCGCCAACGATGCGGCGTCCGCCAGCATCAAAAAAATTCGTGGTAACGACGGTGTAGATCGCATTGTTTATCATACTCAATTAAAAATGGTTCCCGATCATATTCGCAAACGGGCCGTAGTGTTTCAAAATGATGTTAATGCACAGTCGCAGCGCCAGAATCTGCCACCGGCCCTGGTATTTGCTGTTATGGAAACTGAAAGCTATTTTAATCCGGTAGCCAAATCCCCAGCACCGGCCTTTGGTTTAATGCAGCTGGTTCCCACTAGCGGTGCACGTGAAGCCTACCGTTATGTCTACAGCAAGGATCATGTCGTCAGCGACAGTTATTTGTA
>JANOOU010000459.1:0-2499 GCA_031421475.1 Gammaproteobacteria bacterium
AGACTGATCCTGCAAAAATCACCAGCGCGCCGACTGAAATATGCCGTGAATATGCTTATGGAACCGCAGCAGGTGATTTAAAGGCTGCTGAAAACATTGGCGATATCACTTCATTGAACAGCAATGTTCAACAGTATTTAAAAGGGCCGTATGTTTTTCTTAATAATTATTTTAATGTTGGTGCAATCTGGTTGAGCAATACAAAGCAGGATTCTATTGTTAGTAATCAGCGTGGTTCATTACGCCTGGCTAACACGGTTGCGGAAACCGAGCATCAGAACGTTGACTTGAACTCTAAGACCTTTGTTTCAAATTGTTTTGGCTGTCATATATTTAGTGGAGCAGGGAACAATACCACCGCCGGAGCTGTAAGCCACATATTTGATGATATTCTTGCGGGCAGTGGGCAGTGTGTAGATGTTCCAGCCACTCAATTAATCAATAGCCAATCTCAGGCTGAGTCAATTTGTCCGACTAGTTGTACAAATATCAGCAGTCAGATGGCCTGGAATGGCCAATGGACAAACAAGGGCGTGCCAATGACAGTTTGCGGTTGCTGTGGCAAAAATAAATAAATAGTTAAATATTATTTTATTTTATAAATAAAAAATATGGGGCCGGGATTGCATGGCATTAACTTAACGACAGGTATTGTCTATCATCCCCGCCCCTTTATACGAGTCTATTAATTGAATAGGCTAAGTCGATAATTTTTTATATGGCAAGTTATTTTTCTACAGTATGACTGAATTCAATAACGCCATTAACATCAATAAACTGCCCCGTTAATGTGTTACCCTCAATCCTCACATATAAAAAACCCAGTGTAGCTTTTTGAAATAAAGCCGGGTTGTTGCCGCGTAGTTCTGTAGTTGATGCGCCAGCGCCGGATACAATCAGTTTTGTTCCTGCACAATCCGTGTTTAACCATTGACGGTTATGGTCATGCCCGGAAATATATAAATCCACCTTGCCGCACCAAATCTCTTCTGCAAATTTTTTAACTTTTTCGCCATTAGCAATGGGGATGCCTGAAAAAGAATCGTAAAAACCCGCATTGCCGTGTTTGCCATTGGATTTGTATGGGTGGTGTCCAAATGCAATTTTCCATGTCGTTTGAGCGGCTGCTAACCATGGCGCCACATCTTTTCGCTGGTCATTATCCAGGCCGTATAATTGGGCATTGGTATCCAGCGCAAAAAACATGATGTTTTCTTTTTTGAATTGATAATAGTGCCGCGGCATATTCCATTTTTCAGATCTCTCGGTATACCTAACCTGGTATACAGATTTGGCAAATTCATACCCCACCCCGGAATCGGCGCCGCCATAGTCATGGTTGCCTAGTACCACAAAAAAAGGCAGATTAATATCCTGGTAAGGCAGTTCGAACTTGGTTTGAAACTGCTCATCATCAACACTTTCTACACCGGTGTTATAAATGTTGTCGCCCAGCAATAATACAAAGTCGCAGCCAGCCAGTGCACAGTGATTTTTAATCGCACTGGCTACCTGATACTGGCCGTCGTTGCCTTTGCCGGTGTCGCCTATGGCAACAAACTTTATAACGCCAGGTTCAGATCCGATGTTACTTGTGTCTGTGGGTTTGATATTGAGAAAGTCATCTATAACGCTGCAAGACGTTAGAAACAAAGTGATAAAAATTAATAAAGCGGGTGAATGTAGGGCGCAGGAGGTGGCGCGGGTAAGCTTGCTAAGTAAAGACATATTGTTTCCTTTAATAATTTTAAGATCTTTTAAACACCGGTTGCAGCCTGATAGCCTATGGTATTTTTTTCAAGGTGTCTTCATTTTTTGATCAAGTATCCGGCTTGCATTTGTAGATGTTCATCCTCGAATAGTCAAGACAGTGGTGGAGGTTGTAATATTTGCACTGAATACCTGGTTGGGACAAATTGTATTACTAAACGGTGTCATTCAGGATATATCCCACGTAATGGCCAACCCATTTAAAGCATGCAGATATTCATCCAGTGAAATAAACCCAACGCAGGGGTAAGCGCCGCTTTCATTAAGCTGGTTATTAACGATTTTTCTGGCCAATATAATGGCCGGCATACACGGAATATAGGGCCCGTCACCTGAAGATGCCGTGAGTTCAAATGTTAAATCGGTATTATTTCCCGTGTGATCTTTGCCCGATAATTTCATGTGAAATGCACTATTGGCTGTGCCCAGCCAGTCAAACAAAAAAGACAGCCGTAGTAACAGGGCGGCAGATTTCTCTAGTTGTTTTATTAAGCCAAAGCGTACCAGCCAGGACAGCAGCCAGAGTGTTAAGTGAATAAAAAATAATTCGAGGCCCGCATAAAAGCGCAGGTTTTTTAAGTGAGGATAACGTTCTGGGAATAATGCGAGATCCGGTATGTCGCAATTGGCGAGTAGCCGCCAGCCCAGTTTTTTGTATTTTCGTAATCGCAATCCCTGCCAGCCATAAATCACTTTTTGGTTTCCATTTATCAGTGTTTTAAAGGGCTT
>JANOOU010000460.1:0-3058 GCA_031421475.1 Gammaproteobacteria bacterium
AGGTTGATAATAAACTCGCGATTAAATCCAATAATTAAATTTCTTTAACATCCACAACTGAAGGATTAAGTCATGAGCATTTATACTGCAAGTATACAAAAAATGGAGACGCAACTGAATGAATGGAACGCGCAAATTAGATTACTGGAAATCAGAATAGAGAACGCCGGGTCTGACATAAAACTCCTGCGCGCCAGAGAGCTTAATGAATTACGGGCACACCAGCGCGCTGCATCTGATAAATTAAAAGAAATGAAAAATGCCAGCAGCGAAGCGTGGGAGCAGATTAAAGCTGCGGCCGATAAAATATGGGATGACCTTAAGACTGGCATTGCTGCAGCACATGGCGCAATCAAGTGAAACGCAGCTAAATTATACAGTTCGATGCATGCCTTAACAGACGCAGAATATATGCAAGACATGACGGTTTAGACCCGAATGGCGCTTACTTAAGGGCAAGCATTTTTAGGTAGCCGTCATTCCCGCGTGTTTTTGGCGGGAATCTCCTGGATAAAATACGAGATCCCCGACAGAAGCCTTCGGGGATAACGGAAAATAACCGTTAAATCTTCTGAAGTATGTGCCATTCAGTTCAGACTCCCTGATTATCTCGCGTACTACCCGCAGCCTTGATCGCAGCGGCTTTAATAGCATCTGCCACTTCTTCGGACGCTTTTGTACTTTTCATAGCGCGCGCTATGTTTATGCCGCCGATAAGAATTCCCAGCATGGACCAGGCCCGTGCGCGCCGCTCCTCATCCGAGTCACCAGCGAGTCCTTGTACAACCAGAGCTGCAATTTTCGACATTTTTTTCTCAAATGCCGCATGGACTTCGGTGCCGGAACGTACCACTTCCGGTGTTAACGTTGCCATCGCACAACCACATTCAAGATCATTGCGGTGTGGCTTGCCCAGGTAGTATTCCACGAACGCCTTGACCCAGTCGGTTCCGTGTTTAGTTTGAAACTCGGGCACACCTGCTATGACCTCATCAAGGCCAGCCGCCAGCGCAACGTCGAATGCCCCGTCTTTCGAACCGAAGTGCGCATAAAATGCACCAGATGTGACACCAGCTGCCTTCGCCAGCCCGTCGACACCTATACCCGCATAGCCGTATTTGCGAAAACCACGTCCGGCTGCTTCGATGACTTTCATCCGTGTAGCTTCTTTATCAACACCTTTATATCGCATGATTTCACCTTTATTTATAACGATCGCTATTTAGTCTTGACATATAGCGATCGTTATTTAATACTCTTATAACGATCACTATATTACGATCGTTACGATAAATCCAGAGGAGATACCCAGTGACCCATAAAGAAACCCCAACGTCTCAACCCTTCGACTTGTCGATGGGCCGTCGCAAAGCGTTCAAGCTAACCGCGACAGCACTAACCCTTGCCGTCGTAACAGCTTTTGGCGCGCTTAGCGTAACTGCAAAAGAAAACCCCACTCAAAAAGAGAAGACCATGACTCATAAAGCATATGTATATACCGAACTGCAGATATCTGTCCCATTCGAGAACGTACCCTGGCAGAAAATCAATGCAGGCATAAAAAAACATCCTGGTTTTATCAACAAAACCTGGCTTGCAGGTGTTGGCAATAACTCGGCTGGTGGATTTTACGTTTTTGATTCTATCGAGAACGCGCAAAAATTCGTTACAGATTACTTTCCAGCAGAAGCAAGAGGATTTGGTGTCGCACAAACCACCCGCGTGTTTGAAGCTAATGCAACAGAAGAAGCCAGTCGTGACATGAATTCCATGCACTGGGGCGGTAAAATTAGCGGCAAACCTGGCGCATTTGTCTACACCGAAGTTCAGTTACGTGCCGTGCCGTTTAACGAAGCTGCGCCATGGCGAAATCGAAACCCCACTCTCAAGAAGCAACCCGGCCTTATGGCGAAAACTTGGCTTAGCGGACTGCACACAGGCACCCCTGGCGGACTGTACGCGTTCGACACCCTGGAAAATGCAAAAAAATTCGCTGTAGATTATTTTCCGACCGAAGCCAAAGCACTTAACGCCGCATTCTATACCCGCGTGTTTGATGCCAATGTAACCGAAGCCGCCAGCCGTGATATGAACTCGCCGTTCTACCACTAAGCCCCGCCCTGTTGTGGAAATCCGACTTTATCTCGGGTTTCCACTACTTCAAAAAAAGGCAATTAATTATGGATTCAAAAAGCCAGTTCTGTTTTCACAGTCCTGCACAGCCGGCACGCATGCTGCACATCATGTTACGCGTAGGCAATCTGCAGCGCTCGCTTACTTTTTATACACAAATACTGGGCATGCGGATATTACGCACGCTTGACCAACCAACCGATAAGTACACACTCGCCTTCCTTGGATACGGCGAGGAATCAAACACATGTGTGTTAGAGCTAACTTATAATTATGGTGTTTCTAAATACCAACCAGGTACTGGCTATGGCCACATTGCGATCGGCGTTATAGATTGTTATCAGGCGTGCCAGGCCATTAAAGCACGGGGTGGAAAAATCATGAGGGAGCCAGCTCCACTCAAGGGGACAAACGAAGTTATAGCTTTTATAGAGGATCCTGATGGCTACTCGGTTGAGCTGATTCAGCTAACGACAGCCTGAAAACCTTAACAGCGGAGAATCAGGCATAAATAATCGCAGGCAGTGTGAACCTGCTTGTTTCTAATCAAAACAAAAAAGCTACAGCTGAACAACCATGTCCCAACATTACGTCAATAACGGGAATGTCATCATGCTAAAAAATAAAACACCCTTACTCGGTTGGGCGTTTAATGACGTACTCAACGAGCTACCAGCTTGTTTTTCATGGGGTGCCAGGTGAGCGAGCCATTCGAGCTTGCGCTGCTTTAACGCGAATACATTGCCTATGTTCTCGCCTGTTATTACCAGTGTGGGCGCTGCCTGAATTTCCACGAACACGCCATTAATGCACTTCTTCGCAAAGAACAATCACCCGCATGGAACTGGAAAGAACAACGGGTGAATGCGACACTTTTTTTACATCTTGATGGGCGGAAACTTTCAGAGATGGAGTGGCAACATTG
>JANOOU010000461.1:0-5820 GCA_031421475.1 Gammaproteobacteria bacterium
CCATGAAACTGCTGGCCAAACAACTGTTCAAAAAAATCACTAAAGCCGGGTTCAGTGCCGGTAAATCCACCACCACTAAACTCAAAGCCTGAGTCCCAGTCTGGCGGCGGTTTAAATTCCTGCCCGGCTTTATAATTGGCGCCAAGGTGATCATAAGCGGCGCGCTTTTCTGGATCTTTAAGCACTTCATAAGCCTCACCCACTTCCTTGAAGCTGGCCTCAGCATTTTTCTCCTTGCTGACATCAGGATGATATTTTCGCGCCAGCTTACGATAGGCACGTTTAATGTCATCTTGTGAAGCAGCACGCTCCAGCCCCATGATTTTGTAATAATCTTTATATTCCATTGTCATTCCGCCTTATTAAAACTTTACACAAATAATGAGAGTGCAGGGTGTAAATTTAAAGCCTGCCCTAAAACTCTATTATGCAGGATGTGCCGAAGAGCCAAACGCATCTTTATTGCTGATACAAAATTCTATCTCGATAGATAGTGATCTTAACACCAGGCCTGATGAATGATAGCAAGTTGGCAGCGTATATCATCGAAATACAATTCAGGCTTGATCTTTATCATTCGGCAAAACAAAAAAAGCCCCGAATCATTCAGGGCTTTTTATTACAGCTCAATCACCATAACTTTAAAGCATCATGTTATTTAGTCATGGGCTTGTCTTTCATAGGCTGGTCTTGCATCGGCATATCTTTCTTGTCTGCTCGATTTTTCATCATGGGTTTGTGATCTTTATGAAAATCATCAAATATTTTTTGCTGCGCGGGTGTCAACGTGGCATAAAAAGTTTTCATCGCCGCCACATGCGACTCCATTTGTTGCGAATGCATTTTAGAACGCTCCAGCATTTTGTCGGCGCGCTCTGGTGTGGTTAATTTATCCCAGTCAATTTTGTCATCCATCGTGGATTTTCCTGACATCATGGAGTTTTCATAAGCTTTCCAAGGCCCTTCCTGCTCGGCCGTTAATTTAAGACTCTCGTGCAACTTTTTGTGCCCAGCTTCGTGATCCATCATGCGGCCGCCCATCATGCCGCCCTTGCCGTGTTGACAGAACTCGCCAGCAAAACTCATAGTGGGTATCGCCAAACAGGCCACAACGGCTGTTGCCAGTAATTTTTTATTCAAAATATTCATACATTCTCCTTGGGAGGTTTCAACAATTATTTGTGTAATCCGGTCGCGCTAACCCGGGATGTTCACTCTGATAACCATAAACACATAAAGTTCGACCAATGTTAGATTTGTCCAACGCTAGCGCCAATTCACCCATAACCTCGCTATCGCAGGTGCGCGTTAAGGTGCACAGTGCGCCTGATGGCGCCACAGTTCAACCCACCACCACATCCTGCCAGCAGATTATTTTATCTTTTCCAACTTGTGTTTAAGGTTTGCCACTGCTGAAAACACAAATGCCTTGCCGATTTTTGATTTTTCCAGGAGTCCCATATCGGCTAACTTCAGTAAATCGGTTCTGGCCGTATCATAGGTTATATTGTGAGAGCCTCTATGGCTTTCAATGTAGAAAATGGTGCCAGGGTCTTTAAGTGCTCTGTTTATCAGGGCGATTTGCCGATGATTCAGCAAGGTTTGAATATCAGGCGATTTGTTTATTAACTGTTCAACCGTTTTTATTTCCTGCGATTTTCTTTGCAGATATTCCAATAAATCTATTATCGCTCTGTTTATCACTTCCAGTTGATGAACAATAAAATAGGTAACATCATTATCATCGGTTTCAGTATACAAGTATGCTCTGGAGTATTTGGCTGGCGCAGATTTCAGAATTCTTGATATGGAAATGAATTCCATGGTCCAGTAGCCCTGCGTAAGCATGGACCAGTAAAACAACGCTCTCGCCGTTCTGCCGTTACCATCTTCAAACGGGTGATCATAAGCAAGTAAAAAATGCAGAATGATTGCCCTGACAACAGGGTGCATGAATTCTGTTTTGTCATTCTGGTTTGCAAAATCGCAAATGCTTTTAATTCGAATTTTTAGTTCCTTGTGTTTAGGCGGTACATGGATGACTGTTGCATCTCTATCATCCCCCACATAGTTATCATCTGTGGTGCGTAGCTTGCCTACAGCATCCGGATTATCCATGGTGTTCTTGCATACAATACGGTGCAGCTCATATATCAACTCGGGTGTGAGCGTTTCACCGGATATGTCTTTTATATATTCCATTGCATGATAATTATTTAAAATCATTGTTTCAGATTTATCACGCGGCTCACGTTTTTGCCGGATCATCTCTTTGGCTACTTTCCGGGTTGTAACAGCGCCTTCAAGTTGACTCGATGTTATGGATTCCTCGATTAAGGAGTTGACAAGGTAGGTGTCACGCGTATTGGGATTGGCTAGCTGCTCGGTTTTCTTTAATTCGCCACCACCCTGAATATCAATTTCATGTAACAACCGGCGTACAACATCCGGTTCTGCATAAACGAATAGTTTCCCGTCTTTATCTGTGTGTGGAATATTCTTATAGTGTGCATTGCGAGCAGATTTTATTGCCCACCACCATTCCTCATGGCTTGAAAACTGAGGAGGCAGCTTTAAATGCCGTAATTTGTCCCAGTGTTGATACTTGCCGTCAGGATCGGGCTTGATTTTTAAAAACATTATGTCTGCCAGCTTGCCAGGTATTTCTAATAAGTGGCTGATCAAATCCTGTAAAGCTGGTGGTGTGACAGGAATCTTCATGCTTAACTACCAATATGGCCTTAATTAGTAATTGGAGTGTAGCGTGCATGGGTGCTATTTACTACCAATTCGGTAATAATTGGTAGTAAATTGATAATTGCTCAAACTACCAATTTGATATTAATTGGTAGCGAATTGGTAGCAGAAATGATAGTAACTATCTGATTCTAAGGAATATGGTTCAAATGCTGGGGTATCACTTTATGTCTGGCTAGGCTATTAGGTACCCGAGGAGAAGCCCTAAGAGGGTCTGACTCCCCGCACAGTAATAACTCCAAGTTTATGTAGGCCAGATTAGCGAAGTGTAATCTGACGCAGGCGGACTCCCACCACGCTCCCAGCCAACCCCACCATCAGTCCACAGCACCAACTCACTTTCCAAAACCCAAACAACCCAATATGCCCCCTAAGATTGGGGCATGAAAAAACTATCCATAACCAACAAAGCGCAAAATCAAAGGGTCAGACTCGAATGGCACTTACTTAAGAAGATTTAACGGTTATTTTCCGTCATCCCCGAAGGCTTCTGTCGGGGATCTCGTATTTTATCCAGGAGATTCCCGCCAAAAACACGCGGGAAGGACGGCTACCTAAAAATGCTGCCCTTAAGTAACCGCCATTCGGGTCAGACTCCTTGCTCTGCAGAAGGGTCAGATCTCCTTGATCTGCCGTAACTATCTGATGCTAAAGGCCAGGGTTCAAATGCGGGGTGTCGCTTTGTGTCTGGCTAGGATGTTGAGCTGCAGAGGCGTTATGAAATTTGGGTTAGTTAATAAATGGAGTCGGGGACAAATGATTGGAGGTAGTAATTCGCATTTATCACTGATAATTAGCGACTTATGGGTTAAGTGCACAGGTGTCCACTGAAAATAAGGAAGCCTATGTGTTATTGCAAGACCTGTCCCTGATGTCCCTGTGATGTCCGCTGTGTTCTTCTATTTTTTGTCGGCCCATCGGCGCTGGTTTTACCTGGCGATGTGTCCTTTGCTCAATTTTATCTTTGAAATCATAGCTAGAACTGCGTTCTGGATCCTACTTATTCCAGAAGCAGAACATGCTGGATTAATGAAATGGCGGATCCGACGTGGTTAGCATTAACAGCACCACTGGTATACCAAACAGCAGTATTACGCCGTCAACTGCAATAGTGACGGGTGATATCAACAAATTTCTTGCTTTTTGCGCTTTGGATTTTTCTGCGGTAACTGAAATCACATAGCTTTTATTAAGCTGATATGATTGCGCCGGAAAGACATCACCAGCCGGATAACGTAATCCTTTTAGTCTTGAATCGAATATCAGGCCATACTCAGTCTTGGTGTAACCATCTTTAATCGCTGCCTGTAATGTTTCCTGATTTGGCTTGGCAATATAGAGCGAGACGCGGCCTGATATTTCGCGATCCGCATTCACATCAAAATCGGAAAAACTTGCTGTTATAGCTGCGCGATAATCGCTTTTTATTGATGCGACAACAGTCGGTGGAGCGTCAAATATATAATGATATTGCTTTGTCATGATGACAATGCGCTTACCATCTTGCGAGATTAGTAGTGATGATACCTGTTCATCATATTTTTCTGGCTCTATTAATTTATAAGTTATACAGCCGCCTAATCCAGTTGTGGCACCGGCCGTCGCAAGCACGCTAAATATAAAATCCCGACGTATCATATTTTTTTAATCCTAGAAAAATCAACGAATACGACCCCTTGATCCCAAACTGGCTTCCCTCTCACTTGAAGAACTGCTGACTGATTCATCTATCGTAGCCATTATTACTATAAAACAGGCTAGCATATCCGCCAGTCAATATGAAGTTATACATTCAGGTGAACAAAAATATTACCTGGATTATGTAGCAACGATTGTTGATCCCATTAAAGGCGGCGATGTTGGCAACACCATCAAATTTTTGAGCCGTGAACCTTTATTTGTAAGTCGAGAATATCTGGTTTTTTTGAATGCCACCCAATTTGGTGATTTACATATTGCTCAAGCAGGATTTGCAGCGTTTGAAAAAGCCTATATTTCTTTTAAAGCGGGGATCAAAGAAGGCTTACGCCTACCGTCAAGTTATATATCGTTGCCGAAAGATCTGGTCATGATCTCTGAGGTTACAAAGCGTAATGAGCAGTCATCCTATGTATGGAGCGAATGATTGCCGTTTAAAAAGTGGCTAAGTAGACATCTAAGTGCTCAACTTCCCGAAAAATGACTAAGACATCAGTACGTTAGCGGGATCACGCCGAACCTAAGAAACAAGAGAGCAAATGAACTTCAGGCTTCAATCCAGAATTATTGAATTAGAGGAACGTCTCAGACTAGCAATGCTGCATTCTCAAGTGAGCGTTCTCGACGAACTCATTGCGCCTGAACTCATCTTCACAAATCACCTTGGACAACGCATCTCAAAACAAGATGATCTGGCCAGCCATCAATCTGGCGCGCTCCAGCTCAAATCACTTACGCCATCGGAGCAACACATTCAAATTCACGATGAATTCGCAGTGGTCTCGGTGTTGATGCACTTATCTGGCACCTACGAACGCGCACCGATTGATTTCAGCATTCGCTATACCCGTATTTGGGCAACCGCTTCAAGCGGGGCTATGCAAATAGTCGCAGGACACGCCAGCGCTATCCCGAAAAACTAACAAATGAAAAACGATGTCGCGATATAGCCGACACCACGCCGTCATCCAGGCAGGTAGATCGCCGTACTCCGACGACCTGCATCCTTTCTCTTACATCGTCATCCCGGCAGGTAGACTGCCGGGATCCAGAAGCCAGGGACGGCAAACCCACCAATCACACCACTCACTATATATATGCACCCAACATATAACCGCACCCCGTAGCCCGAATGCAACAAAGCCGAATCCAGGTCTTTTTCCTAAAGTCCCTGCCACACCATCCCAATACAAAAAACCATTGCCCACCAACCCAAACCAACTTACTATCCAACTCAGCTAATCACGAACCAAACAAGGCAAACGATTACATCTAAATTATCAAACGCTAATCTATAAAAAAAACAGCACCCCCGCCCGCTCACCCGAGTGGCACAAATGAAAAAAGAAAGCGAGTGTATATGCC
>JANOOU010000462.1:0-1572 GCA_031421475.1 Gammaproteobacteria bacterium
TGTGCGACATACGTGCCACCAACCCAAAAACCTGGAACTCCTGGACAGATAATTTAATATGCGAGCTCTATCATAAAACGGCAATCACCTTACGCATGGGCTTAACGAACCCGGTGAGCCGTGATATTTCGGTGCTAGAAGTACAAACCTCGGCATTACGCCTGTTAGTAAAAGAAGGCTATTCACCTGAAAACATCCATGCCTTATGGAGCCACTTTAACGCCGATTATTTTTTGCATCACACCGCCTATGAAATCCGCTGGCACAGCGAACTCATTCTGGACACACCCGAAAACAAACTGCCGCTGGTTGCTGCACGTCCCACCGCAAGAGGCCGGGCTGAAATTTTTATTTATGCACGCGAACACGACAACATGTTCAGCGGTATTGCCACCACGCTGAACCATCTTGCACTGAATATTGTTGATGCGCAGATCATGGCCACCGACAATGGCTTTACGCTAGACAGTTTTAAATTGCTCGAAGAAGATGGCAGCACACCGGAATCTGGATTTCGCATCGATGAAATTATTGAATACCTGAAAAAATATCTCGAAACCAACACCATCAGCAATCAACATGAACGCACCATGCCGCGTTCGCACCGTTATTTCTCTACTGAAACCGTGGTACGTTTCGAACAACGCCCCGGGAACGATCTCACGGTTGTAAATATTATCGCCGCAGACCGACCCGGACTCCTGGCACGTATTGGTCACGCCTTTATTGAAAATAAAATACGCATCCACAAAGCCAAAATTGCCACGGTTGGCGAACAGGTTGACGATACGTTTCACATTACAGATATCAACAACCAGCCCCTGCTGGAAGAAGATGCCTGCCAGGCATTACGGGCTTCGTTAATTGAGCATTTGAGTCGATAAAATACAGCTCGATATTTTGATTAAAAAAATATACTCAAAAATATAACCGGGGTGGGGCTCGCTGACATAGGCAAAGATTATCTACATCCCAGAATCGGATCCCAAAACCATTTTCTTGCCATCCATTTATCAAATAACTTTTTCATATTCACTCAAGCGAACGATGCAGAAAAACCCCTGACTATAACTCATAGGGTTTGTTGTACTCTTCCCACTCGGCATCTTCTTCAGCGGTGCTCCATTTCATCGGCGGGAACTGTTCTCGCAGGGCGGTATTGTCCAAACCTTCTAACGCGCTTTTTTGTTGCGCCTGCGCCACTGGCGACAGCGTTAGCTTGAAACTGTTAATAATATTGTGCATCAGCTCGTCCATGGGCCGCGCATCCACGAGCTTGTCCATTTCTTCCGGCGGCTTGTTAGAATCGCATCCGTTATAAGAGCGCCTGGGTACGAACCGCAAATACATTAAGTGAGTGTCGTCTACCGGGAAAAAAATAAATCTATGCTGTGTCCGGGTTAGATCGACATGTTCACCGTGTTTTACTTCCAGGTAGGCGCAGACACAGGGCCAGTTGTGCAAGGGTTTCCAGTTCAGCGGCGCCATCCATTCAGGGCGGCCATGTGGTCTGTATTCTGAATAATAATGGGTTAAAAAATCCCCCACTGCATTCTCAAACGCCCGGGGGTG
>JANOOU010000463.1:0-4883 GCA_031421475.1 Gammaproteobacteria bacterium
GGAAAAACAAGGGATTTGAAGAGCACGCACGCGCTACTGGCCTCGCCAACATGCCGCAGGTGGGTGTGGTGCCGAATGCTCACTAATTGAGACTCTGTCATGACTCATGCAAAATTGTATTACCCCGACATGCAACACTTCACATTGGAGGTGAATGGCCAGCAAATATTGTGTGATGGCGAAGGTTATTTGTTGGAACTGGATGCCTGGTCAGAATTATTTGTATTGGCGGCGGCAAAACGTGAAGGTTTACATCTGACAGAAGATCACTGGCAAGTTATCTATTTTATCCGTCACTATTATCATGAGCATGGTGTGAAGGCACCGGTGCGTGACATGGTGAAATACTTTAGTAAATTGTGGGGCCGGGAAAAAGGTAACAGCACTTATTTACATAAAATATTTCCGCATGGCGGCCCGCAAAAACAGGGCAATCGTCTGGCGGGTGTGCGTAAACCCAAAGGCGAACATTAATTCGGTTATTGCACCCTGCGCCTTGGGGTGAAGGCCGACCATAAAAACGGTTACCATTCGTTGTCGCAGGGCACTGCACGCTCCTGCATCGACACCCATTCTGGGCTATCCTTCTAGACCCCAACCACGTATTCGACCATGCGTCACAACCCGCTTATTGCACCCATCCTGCAGATTCTTAAGCAGAGTAACGCTGCTCTATCTGAATACGATTTAATGCAACAACTGGAAAAAACCGGTGATTTATTTACAGCATCGGTTGATGGTTATCAACTGGGCCTGTTTAAAAAGCATTTTATGGTGATGAATGCCTTGTACAATCTGCAAATGGAATTGGCCGCCGAGTCGGTTTATGTGCAGATATCGGCTTTGACTATTTGTCTGCACGTGATGTCGGCGGCATCAGCAGAAACCCATTTTTCAGATCCTGTAGATATGAAGTTACGCGAATATTATCTTGACTGGAGCCATTATGATGTAACCGGTGCAGAAGAGGTTAAGCACTTGTTCGCGGCTTTTTGGCAGCGCTATACCACAATTGACAAGCGTGCAAGTGCGTTAAGCCAGCTAGGTTTGCCAGCGGATGCCGATGGGTCCATGATTCGTGATAGCTACAGACGGTTGGCGCAACAATATCACCCCGACAAGGGCGGTGATGAAAAACGGTTTATTGCAATACGGGAAGCCTACGAGATTTTGCGTTGCTGCTATGTGTTTACATAAAACCATGAGGTAACACTATGTATATAAAATTTAATGCCGAAGAATTGTTACAGGATTTACGTGCAGAGTGCGTCAAGCGCCTGGCGGCTATTCATCAGGATACTCACCACATCAATGATCCGGTTGAAAAAGATTTCGCCGAGCAGGTGGTGCAGCGTGAAAACGACGATGTACTCAATGCGCTGGACATAGAAGCCAAAGATGTGTTGATGCGTGTCGACAATGCCTTGTTACGTATTCAATCAGGTGAATATGGTTTGTGTTTGCGTTGTGGTTGTGAAATTCAGGTTGAGCGCCTGCAAGCAATTCTTTATGCCGAACATTGTATTAACTGCGCTGAAGATATAGTTCGAAAATGATACCTGTAAGCTGGAAAAAAATAGCGCTGGGTGTCCTGGTTACTGTGTTACTGGCGGGCATGTATTCCGGTTGGCTGGATGAGCCTGCAAAAGAATATACCGAGCAGGGACTTAAACGCGTATTGATTACCTATGCCGTAGCGCGCGGTTTAAATGGTTTGATTTCGGTGGCGCAGGGTACCGAGATTTCGGTTGAACCCGTGGGTGTGGGCATGACCTTCACACCGGGGCAAATTCTTGATCCGGTAAATGATTTAATCGAACAATTTTCCTGGCTGGTACTCGCCAGTGGTGTATCACTGGGTATTCAAAGACTATTAATTACCATGACAACCGGCACCGGTTTTACCGTGCTGGTGAGCATTATGCTCATTGTGGCCGTGATTGCCTACAGCTGGCCAAAAACGCCACCGGCTGTTAGCCGGGTACTCACGCGCCTGGCTGTGATTCTAGTGGTGTTGCGTTTTGTGGTGCCGGTTATGGCCTTGCTCAACCAGGCTGTGTACGGGTATTTTTTGCAGCCACAATACGAAACATCACAGGCGGTGCTGGAGCAATCGGGATATGACATTCAGCAACAGCAGGAAGCAGACAAGTTGCAACCCGTACCGCAAAACGAAGCCATATTCGACAAACTCAAACGCGCTTACAATTCTGCCAGTAATGCCATTGATATCGATGGCCGACTCAACAAAATGAAACAAACCGCAGCGGAAATGAGTGAACGGATACTGGATTTAATGGTGGTGTTTCTGGTGCAATCCCTGCTGTTTCCGTTATTGCTGATGTGGCTGGCCTACCGATTATTACTGCATTTGTTACGGTTGGTATAAGTCCCGTGAGTGACCAGTCAACCAACGTATGTGCCCTGGGACAAGCGGCCGATTTCAGTAGTGTGGACAACATAGTGGACATAGGCGAACTGAATCCCTGGCCGCCACTCAGCGAGTACCTGCAGGCCATGGCACTGGCTAGCAAACAGTCTGAAACAACATTAAACGAGTACATGTTGTTATCCTGGTACGACCGCGACCGCGATTTTGAATCCCCCCCCAGCATGCCAGCGAATACCATCTGGATAGCACCATACCTGGTTATGTGGATTACGGCCGAATCATGGTGCGCAGCTGAAGGTAGATATAGAGCAGGGCAGGTTAGTGTTTTTCTACCTGGGGTTGTAGCTAACGTCTTCCTCTTTCACACCTTCAGTCCTCGCCATGGCACCTCTAGCTCTAAGCCTGCTATGTCAGACATAAGGAGCCAAATATCGGCTCACCATGATTATTTTGAAAAAATAGATTGCTATCGCCAAAATTCCTGATATTATTTTGTCAGTCTTGAACTATAGACCCGCTTAACGTGTACATATCATTGTTAGTCTCCTTAATCAGCACCACCTCCTATAAAGTCTTGTTGTTCTGAATACTGCACACTTAATAATCTGTTCACCGATATGGCTATATATTCAAGCCCCAGGCGTGTTTGCGCAAAAAATTAATTATGAATTTAGGAGACGATATGTCTAATTCAACCGGCAAAGTAAAATGGTTCAACGAAAGCAAGGGCTTCGGCTTTATTTCTCAGGATAACGGCGGTGACGATGTGTTCGTTCATTTCCGTGCTATCACGGGTGATGGTTTCAAGACGCTGGCGGAAGGCCAGGCTGTTAGCTACACCGTAACCAAAGGCCCTAAAGGTCTACAGGCTGAAAACGTTGTTCTTTCCAAGTAATAACGTTTAATGGCTTAGAAAAAAAGGCGCTTTAAGCGCCTTTTTTTTGTGCCTGAATTTTGTCGCTGCTATCATCACAGCTGGGATTCCAGATTCATTAACGCGTTTTAATGTGTAAGCCCAAGCCTAACTGGCAATCTTAGGCAGAAACGATAAATCCACATAATATTTTTTGGGATTATCCTTTTCAATAAATACGGTAATGTGAGTGACTTTTATATAACTCGAAGGATCAAACCAGAGATTGTCACTTTCAAATACATGTATTTCAGATGTAACAGGATGCTGCCACTGGCATAACACTCGAAACGGGTGTCTGCCATTTACGGTGAGCGATGTATTCTGTTCAACACCCTGAAACCCTGTCGTGATTCTGACGCCTTGCGTTTTTAAGTATTCATCCTTACGGGATTTCAAAACACCCGCCAACATAATGCCGCCGCCAATCATAAAAAATACACTGCCCAGGCCACCCAATATGGTCGCGCCACCCCACAATGAAAAATAACCGCTCAACTTCGCATCCTGCGGCGCACCAGGTTTATAAAAAATATCGACGTGCTCGCCTTGGCTGTAGGCGGGTGGGTTGCTACTGGTGGATGAGGTGAATTCAATTTTTTCACCTTCAAGGGTGGTGAATGTCACTACCGGCGTGTAAGTGGTGGAATCGCTGGAGCGTGATGCAATCAGTTCGACAACGGTGCCGTCTACGCGGGTGGCGCTTCTAAGAAATTCGCTGGTGTTTTGATACATATAAAATGCACCGGCTAACAGGCCGAGGCCAATCAGGATGAAAATGTATTTCAGGAGGTTGATGATTTTCATGGGTGTTCCTGCGGGGGTTGAGTATTTTCCAGTCCCAAAATGAGCCTGAACGTGGGTGAGTGAAAAATATTCATCATCCGTTTTTCAGATTTTGACCAAGACTGGTTTTAAATATTAACTGGCGAGCCTTTTGGAGTGGCCCGCCGCTTGATTGTCGCTGCGTGTTTTGGCGATGGAGGCTAGTATGTCTCAGGTGAGTCCGGGTTTCAAATAATGTTCTGCTTGAGGCAGTGATCCCCCTGTGTCAGGATATTTGAGGCTTGTGCAGTGTTGCTGAAAAAAACAACGCAGTGCTTTTTATCTATGTGTGGCACCGCTAATGTAAAGCTCAGTCACGCCGCTTTGTGGCGTCGCCTGGAGCGCCTTGTTGGGCGGACCACAGAAATGATTCGTAGCCCCGTTGTGGGTGAAGTTAACCTTTTGATTTTTTGAGTGCATACATAAGCGAGTCTCCATCCGCGAGCATGGCTTCGATCGTAGAATGCTTCTCAGGATTAAATTCCACGACGCCGTGCGAAAACATAATATCGTATCCGCGTTTGGCTTCTTGATTGTATTTTTCGATTGACTGATGGAGTTTTACAACAACACTATCTGCGTTTTCCTTGGAGGTATTGATGAGAAACATGGAAAATTCATCGCCTCCCAATCGCGAGACGATGTCCACCTTCCGGCATGCATTCTTCATGTGTTCAGCAAAGACAGTTAGCGCCCGATCTCCTTCTGCATGCCCGAACGTGTCGTTGATGGGTTTGAATTTGTCCAGGTCCA
>JANOOU010000464.1:0-7525 GCA_031421475.1 Gammaproteobacteria bacterium
GACGGTGTGTCGGTCGCCAAAGAAATTGAGCTGGAAGACAAGTTTGAAAACATGGGCGCGCAAATGGTGAAAGAAGTTTCATCACAAACGTCTGACGTGGCCGGTGATGGCACCACTACTGCAACTGTTCTGGCGCAGGCCATTGTTCGTGAAGGTATGAAATCTGTTTCTGCCGGCATGAATCCAATGGATCTTAAGCGCGGAATTGATAAAGCCGTAACGGCTGCCGTTGAGCAGCTGAAGAAAATTTCCAAGCCATGCGCTGACAACAATGCCATTGCACAGGTAGGCACCATTTCTGCCAACTCTGACACCAATATTGGTGACATCATTGCCAAGGCGATGGGTAAGGTGGGTAAAGAAGGCGTGATCACGGTTGAAGAAGGTACTTCACTCGAAAATGAACTGGATATCGTTGAGGGTATGCAGTTCGATCGCGGTTATTTGTCACCTTACTTCATCAACAACCAGCAGAGCATGAGCGCCGAACTCGAAGCGCCTTATATTCTGGTGTACGACAAAAAAATCTCCAACATTCGCGAAATGTTGCCGGTACTGGAAGCCGTTGCCAAATCCGGCAAGCCCTTGTTGATTATTGCGGAAGATGTTGAAGGCGAAGCGCTGGCCACACTGGTGGTTAACACCATGCGCGGCATCGTAAAAGTTGCAGCGGTTAAAGCACCGGGTTTCGGCGATCGCCGCAAAGCCATGTTGCAGGATATTGCTGTACTGACTGGCGCCACCGTTATTGCTGAAGAAGTGGGTTTGTCTCTGGAAAAAGCTACATTGAACGAACTCGGTTCTGCCAAGAAAATTACCGTTTCCAAAGAAAACACCATCATTGTTGATGGCGCGGGTAAGTCAAAAGAAATCAAGGCACGTGTTGAACAGATTCGTACACAGATGGCAGAAGCCACATCGGATTACGACAAGGAAAAATTACAGGAACGTGTTGCCAAACTTGCTGGCGGCGTTGCCGTTATTAAAGTGGGCGCTGCAACCGAAATGGAAATGAAAGAAAAGAAAGCCCGCGTTGAAGACGCACTGCACGCAACCCGTGCAGCGGTGGAAGAAGGCGTAGTACCGGGCGGCGGCGTCGCATTAATTCGCGCACTGCAAGGTATTAAAGGTTTGAAAGGCGACAATCATGAGCAGGACGTTGGTATTGCCATCGCTTGCCGCGCCATGGAAGAACCGCTGCGCCAGATCGTTGCCAATGCCGGTGACGAACCGTCTGTTGTTCTTAACAATGTAAAAGAAGGCAAAGGTAACTACGGTTACAACGCAGCCACCGGCGAATACGGCGACATGGTGAAGATGGGTATTCTTGACCCAACCAAAGTCAGCCGTACCGCACTGCAAAACGCAGCCTCGGTTGCCGGTTTGCTGATTACGACGGAATGCATGATCGCCGAACTGCCGAAGAAAGATGCACCCGGCGGCGGCGGTGGTGACATGGGTGGTATGGGTGGCATGGGCGGCATGATGTAATTGCTGTTTGTTGTTACTTTGTAATAAAAAAGCCCGGACTGGTTCCGGGCTTTTTTATGTTTTGAAGAAAAAGATTTAACGCAAATAAATGCAGAATAAACGCAAATAATATTATTTATTTTTCCCCCGTTTCGCGTAGTAATGCAGGGCACTAGCGACATTACCCGTTATAACTTTTGAGCGTATTACTGCGTACATATGCGTGCCCACGCGTGTGTTCCGCAAAGTGGTATTGATAATTATGGTACTGCGCACATATGCATTCCCACGCAGAGCGTGGGAACGAGGTAACAACAAATCATTTGCGTTATTCTTTTTCTTTGGCTTTTTCTCATTCCCACACAGAGCGTGGGAATGAGGTAATAAGGACACCTGCCACAAAGACCATTGTCGGAATAAATTCCGACCTACAAAAGCAGGTGGTATCTCCTGTGTCAGGATCGTTGTCGCCTCGGTCGAAACTCATTACCAAAATAGATTGCACGAAATCTGTTCTGGCACCGATTGTATTGGCGGATAATGTCTGGCTTCGCTTCCTCAATAAAAGTACACGCTCATGCAAAACGAAAACAAAGAAAAACCGCAGTACGCCGTGATCGCATCGGTGCAGTTGCCGGCGGTCAGTGACGTTGAGTTTGAGGCATCGCTAGCCGAGCTGCGTGAGCTGGCAAAAACATTGGGGTTTACGGTGGTGCGCACGTTCACCCAGAAACGCTCCGGGTTTGACGCAGCAGCGTATCTCGGTGCAGGCAGACGAGAGGAGATACGCGTCTTTGTTAACGCGGAAGCGAACAACAAAATCGGCGCCGACGATGATGCACGGGGTTCGGCTGAGCCCGTCGACATCCTGTTTGTTGACCACGAGATATCACCGTCACAGGCGCGCAACCTTGAGAATGAGGTCGGTTGTCAGGTGATGGATCGCACCATGGTGATACTCGAAATCTTCCATCGCAACGCACGTTCACCCGCCGCACGCGCGCAGGTGGAAATTGCACGTCTCGGTTATATGGCCCCGCGCCTGCGCGAGGCGGCGAAGCTCGCCGGGCCACAAGGGCGACAACGTAGTGGTGTCGGTGGGCGGGGCGCGGGCGAGTCGCACACGGAATTGGATAAACGCAAAATCCGCGACCGCATCGCCGAACTGCAAAAGGAAATCGTGGCCATGGAGGTGGAGCGCAAAACGCAGCGCGCACGGAGGCAATCGCAGCAGGGACTCGCCAGCGTGGCGCTGGTCGGCTACACCAACGCGGGCAAATCCACTTTGATGCGCGCGCTAACGGGCAGCGAGGTGCTGGTTGCCAACAAATTATTCGCCACCCTCGACACCACCGTGCGCAGCCTGTACCCGGAGCGCATTCCGCGGGTGCTGGTGAGCGATACGGTCGGTTTTATCAAGAATCTGCCGCACGGGCTGGTGGTGTCATTCAAATCCACGCTTGAAGAAGCGCTCGATGCGTCGCTGTTGCTCCACGTCATCGACGCGAGTGATGCCGGTTTCGAACGGCAACTCGAAACCACCGACCAGGTTCTTGCTGAAATCGGCGCGCAGAACGTGCCGCGCCTGCGCATTTTTAACAAGATTGATCACGTTGGCGACGCCGCCGCGCAAGCTGAGCGTGAAACGGCGCTGCGCGCTGCGTACCCCGATTGCATCGTGATGAGCGCACAACGCCCTAACGACATTGTGCTGTTGCACCAAACAATCATGGCGTATTTTCAGCGTGGTCTAGTCGAAACCGAACTCTTTCTGCCCTGGTCGGCGCAGCAATTTCGTGGGGAAATATTTGCACGTTGTGAGGTGCTAGAGGAACGTGCCGACGACAAGGGTGCGATCTTTCGCGTGCGTGGAGAAGAAGTTGTTTTGAACAGCCTGCGCGAGCAGTTCAAGCATGTGGGCTGAACGCGAATTCGCAGTTGTAAGGGTGTTTAAATGTGTGGTCGATATCGGCGCATGCAAGGCTTTATAACGAAGCATGACCTGCCAAGTGTCGCATCAGTATGGGGCGGAATAACGTGGCAACACCGCCAGAGTAGAATAATAATAAACTCGGGTTGCAAGTAAGAGCGCGATTTACACTTAATAATGGCGTGTTATTTTTTATTAATATTTTTTGGTATACATACTGCATATAGATTACTGTCTTGTCAAAATCCGGAGATATTTATGACAGCAGTGAGTTATCTCTCTACTATCGATCGCTATCATGAGTGTCAGCATGCGATACGTGAATTACTGGCATCGATATTAACAGGTATAGGGCGTTCCGATTTGTTCAGTGAGCCGGGCGCCATGCGCGAAGCCATGTGTGATATTTCTTCACGTTATCCGTTTGTGGATATGCTGTACACGGTGGATGAAAAAGGCATGCAATCCAGTGAAAATATTGCCTGCTCACGTAAAAATGAAACGCTTCGTTACTCTGCGGTGGGACAGGATCGCAGTCAGCGCCCGTATTTTTTGTTGGCGCGTGATCGCGAAACGGTTGTAGTGACCGAACCCTATTTATCAACGGCCAGTCGTAAGCTGTGTATTTCGGCGGCACTTAAATGGCGGGATGCGAAGGGTGCAGTGCTGGGATTTATTGTACTGGATATAGATTTGGCGAGTACCGTGGAATTTTTGATGGGTGATAGTTTGCGTAAACGTTTTGTGCCTGCATTTCGTGTTGTGTATAGCATTATTGTTTTTGGATTGTTTGTAGTGGTTGGCCTGTTGCTGCTATCAGCATTTCATGAAGTGATGACGTTGTTTCATGCCGAGAGTGATCGTGCCAGCATTCAGCTCAAACCGTTTGGAGTCATTATATTTCTGACTCTTGGCCTGGCAATCTTCGATCTGGGAAAAACAATTCTGGAAGAAGAAGTACTGATGCATAAGGATATTTTTCGTCACAGCTCTACCCGCCGCACCATTACACGGTTTATTGCTGCGATTTTGATCGCTGTGTCGATTGAAGCCTTGTTGATGATGTTCAAGTCTGCATTAAATGAATCGCTGTCAATTATGCCGGCGGTATGGATGATGTTGACAGCTGTAGGATTACTGGTGGGTCTTGGTCTCTATGTATATCTGGGCGCCAAGGCTGAAGTGTTGCTAGTGAATAACAAGGCTACTGCGAAATAGCAGTGATTGGGTGAATGAATAGGTGAGTGCCATGCAGTCGTGTGTTTCTCATGCAAGCAAGGGCTGCGTCAGGTTGTATTCAATTTTTTTTCAAGAATTTCGAGTAATAAATCATCCTGTTTTGGTGAACCATAGCGAGGTTGCCCATAGGGAAATGGTTTGAATAGTCCGCTGCGTTGATAACCACGACGTTCATACCAGTTAATGAGTTCGGTGCGTAAGGTGATGACGGTCATGTGTATGCATTTGCATTGCCATTGCTGCTGTGCAGTTTGTTCGGCTGTGGCCAGCAGCGCTTTGCCAATGCCGTTATTTTGCAGAGTGGGGTGTACGGCAAACATGCCGAGATAGGCCGTATCTCCCTGTTTTTGCAAATGTACCGACGCAAGTAATTGGTTATTGTTTTCGCACAATAAAATGGCATTACCGGGTGTGTTAATGATTGCGCTGACTTCCTCTGCATCCGTGCGTGTACCATCCAGAAAATTGGCTTCTGTCGTCCAGCCGTTGCGGCTGGTTTCACCGCGATAGGCAGAATGCACCAGATCCACAATATTGCAGGTATCCTTATTTATGGCAATACGATAATAAAATGTTGAGCTGTTTTCAGTTTGTATAAATACCATGATTTTTATTTTTGTTTGTCCCAGCCCAGATGTACGCGCCAGGCGTTGTTTTCCTGTATCAGATTAAAGCGGCGTGTGATTTTTTTTATGGGTAAGGGTTTGTCTTTGAAGGCGGTATCGATTTGTAGTTTCATTTCATCCAACGGGGGCAATGCACTGCTGTCCAGTATGGATAAATTGTAAACCTGTTTGATCATGCGCTCGACGTCCGGGTATAAATAATTAACGTCGGCATGGGCTTCTGTCCCCTGCAATGTAATGGCTGTTATTTGGTAGCTGATGTCCTTGAAATAGGCGTCGGCCAGATTGGGTTGTAGTTTTTGTTGTTCGTCAAAATATTGTTCCTGGGTTTTTGTCGCCTGATCCCGAGTTGATAGAGTGTTATAAAAATCTGAATGTTGCCGCTGAATCGAAGCATCTATAAATTGCTTGAGAATTATTTCAGGACCGGTAGTGGCCTGCGTGTGTTTTGCAGCAGGCATGTTGCTGCTAGCCCGGGTTTGTTTCGGGCTGTTGTCGCAGGCTGAAAGCCAGAAAATCATGAGCGTGGGTATACACAGGTATTTCATTAACATCATATTGTTTGCCTCAACATGCCATGCATGAGGGTAGTGCATGCAGTGTGTGTGGTGTTTATGTTTTCATAAGTTGGATTGTTGTGTCTGCTGTATTTTTGTTAATGATACACAGTATCTCACAATATTCGTTGTTTTCATCAATGGGTGTGGGGTCGTCGGCACAACTGCAACCGCCGATAATGCTGGTATAAAATAGGCCAGCCTTTGCGTGAATAAAATCTTTATCGTCTGAGACCTTGAGAATCATAACCTGGATTTTGTTATCAAAGGCGTAGTTGCCGGTGCTTAAACCTTGTTGCAACGGCAGGTCTTCGGCCTTGAGTCGCTCTAGCGCATTTTTTAATGCGCTATTGAATTCTGGAGAACCGAATGTTTTGAGGATGTCAGGCAGTTGTATCATTGTAGTGATGCTCTGATTGTGTTCGAAAAATGTGTGATGACGCGGGTTAATAATTAAACATCTACCGCAATCTTCATGACCACCTTGCGAATTTTGCCTGTGCCTACCAGAGGTGCATGTGCATCCTGTGGAAAGAAAATACAGAATTCATCGGCGTGTGTCGCTACCCAGGTGTCAATACGATCGCTAAAAAACTGAATATCTTTTTCGGTATTGAAATCAGCTGTCGGTGCGTGGCAATCCTTTAATGCTTTCCAGCCCATTTCGTCACGGCCTTCGAGTACCAATTGAATATCAATGTAGCGGCGATGACATTCGAGTTTGGCAGCTTCGCGTAGACGCGCGCTGACATGCTCAACTATGGCAAACATTTGTTTATTAATAATGTCATGTACGCCGGGCTCCAGCGCATGTAAATTTTTGCTGCGCATAAAGTCAATGGCGCGTGGAAACAAAGGATGCAGACTGGCGTAGCGATCAGCGTTGGTAAGTGTGTCGTGAATCATAAGGTGTATAAACCGGTCATTAATAAAATTCTACTGTCATTGTTTATTTGCGTTTAAAAAAATATTCGAACCGATCACCTGTTTTTGCGGTAGAAGCGGTGAAAGAGGTTTCCGGGTGACATGCCCGCTGCCGTGCAGGCTGTGCAATGTGGTTGTGGTCATTGGATTATATGTCTCCGTTGCGCCGTGTTAGTACTTCATAACCGTTTTCGGTAACCAGAATAGTGTGTTCCCATTGTGCTGACAAAGAGTGATCTTTGGTTACCACTGTCCATGCATCGGGCAGTTCACGCACGCCAGCCTTGCCAGCGTTGACCATCGGCTCAACTGTGAAACACATGCCCGGCACCAGCTCAATACCGGTGCCGGGTTTGCCGTAGTGAAGAACTTGTGGTGCTTCATGGAAACCGCGCCCAATACCGTGACCACAATATTCCTGCACTACGGAAAATCGCTCTGCTTCCACATATTTTTGTATGGCGTGCCCTATGTCGCCCAATTTTGCACCCGGGCGAATCACTTGTATGCCTTTCATCATGGCCTCGTGTGTGCATTCGACTAGACGTCGTGCCAGTATGCTGGGTTCGCCCACATAAAACATGCGGCTGGTATCACCGTGAAAACCATCTTTAATTACAGTGACATCAATATTAAGGATGTCACCTTTTTTTAAAACCTTGTTACCGGGAATGCCATGACACACCACATGGTTGACCGAGGTGCAAATCGCACCGGGATAGGGTGGCCGTGAACCACCGGCGGTGTATCCAATCGTGGCTGACTTGCAGGCCAATGGC
>JANOOU010000465.1:0-9916 GCA_031421475.1 Gammaproteobacteria bacterium
AAATCATATAGCGTCCATATACAGCCACATCACCACTAAATTCTAAAGCGTGTCAAAGCGATAGAATGTGGACCGATTGTACGGATTTATAGTCGTCCTTTGCATCACCCATTTGGATGACAGGCGAATGAGACAAGGTAATATAGCTTTTAAAAATCAATTATTTAGAAATATTCACCTGACTTGTAACCGGCCGTTTTAGACGGAAGGTAAAAATTTACTGTAAAAAAATCCGACAGATAGAACTCCCAGTACATCGATTCTTTATAACGATTTGCCCAAGAAAATTCTGATTAATTCAGGACTTCCCTAATTAAAATAACGCCGTAAATTCACTTCAATTACATTTCGCTGGTAATCAAACTCATTCAGATTCGAGTTATTTTCGGTAAAGGCATACTGCCCATTCAAGCCCCATGATTTCAACACACCGTCCTTAAAATCATGGGTTAACCCAACGGTAGCCCGGGATTCGGTTTCATTACGCGCGGTAGTGGGGCTAAGGGTGTTTGAAGCATCCGCCTCTGCGTAGCCGTACTGCCGTGAACTCAGCTGCAAATAAGCCCGCCCATGGGACCAGACTGGCATCTGCCCGCCCAGATAGATTTCCCTTCCATCTGAATGCAGGAATTGCGCATCGGCACCGTTACTGTGGTAACGCAAGCCGCCTTCCACTGCTACAGTTTGACTACTAAAGAAACGGGCCACACCCATACCAACCATTTTGGACACACCATTCAAGCCCAGGTCGTAGCTGTAATCACGCACCGTGGTGAGATTTTCAAACAGAATTTCTGTGTCCCCAAAAATAAGGGTGAACGCAGGGTTAAGGCCCACATTAAATGAATAAGGGTCACCGCCAAAATAAACTTTATCGAGCTTCATATTGAATGCTGCCCGCCAATCCTTATCCGAGATCATGGTTGGCCCGGTAGTCAGTCCCACTACATGTAAGTTAAAGTTATTGGCAACACCGGTGTGCATCTTGCCGTAGATCGTAGCCTGGCTGTTCCAGTAAAAATCAACCGGCTTTGTATTGATAATAAAAGGCCCGGTTGCACGTGAGGCGAGAGAATAACTCACCATTGCAACCATGCCGGAACCACTCTTCTCGATATTCAGAGCGCTGGCTATTTCAGGAGCAGGCCCGAGGTTAACATTGGAATCATTAAACAAACCGGTTGATACAAACACCGAGTCCGAGGTGCGGTTACCCATGGCTTTTTCGTCACCGCCTAACTGCGCCAGATAAGCTGTAATAGTTAATTTGACGTTTTCCGGTGTATCCACATCGTTATACACCTTCATTAATTGTTCGCGCGCATCATAGAAGCGACGCGCCTGATGATAGGCTACCGCCAATTCCAGCCGGGCACGATGCAAGCCGGGTTGTTTACTTAAAATACTCTCGAATATCTCTATGGAATTGAAAATCTGGCCCTTGTCGCGCAATTGCACGGCCTGGTCAAACAACAGCTGTGGATCAATAGCTTCTTCCGCATAAACCGTTGGTAGAGAAAATAACGCCGGAATTAATATCGATAACAAACGGTGATTCATTTGAGCTTCCTCACAAAATTTGCCGCATATTGACCTTAAAACTTAGTTTTTTCAAGAAACACTCATCACTTGCCGGTTGCTTGACGTACACCTTACCAGCACCTAATGTCTGCACCAGATATTTAAATGCGCGCGAATCACGCCTGTACCGGTCCCCTCTATGCAATGTTCAATTTTCCCAGGAACTCTTGTTAGCCAAGTATTGGGCCTGGCCTCTGCCAGTCTTGTTTCCTGTACCGTGCTGGCTGGATTATTCGGTTACCAGGAAACCCAGCGCGATGATATGAAAATGTTTCCGCAGTGGCTGTCCGTGCTCGAACGCCATATCCATGACAATATTCCAGAAGGCCTGTGCCAAACGCGATTACTGGATGCTTGCCATCTTAAAAAGTGGCATGACTTTATAGATAGCATTCGAAAGTTAGCCCCCGGCGAGCAGCTGCGTCGCGTTAACGACTTTGCCAATCAACAAGCGTATGTACTGGATATGGAAAATTACGGCGTTGAGGATTACTGGGCTACACCACAACAATTTTTGCACAGCAATGGCGACTGCGAAGACTATGCGATTATTAAATTACTCTCGCTAAAAAAACTTGGCCATGACGTGTCGCGGATGCGCATAGTGGTGTTGCAAGACACCAATCTGCGTTTGGCGCATGCTGTACTGGCCGTAGACTATAAGGGCGATACATTGATACTGGATAATCAGGTAGCTGAAGTGGTGTCACATCGTTATGTAGTACATTACGTACCGATTTATGCACTCAATGAACAACACTGGTGGATGTATCTTCCCAATTAATAACGCAGAATTAATAGCTATGAAACTGATAAAAGAATTTCCTACCCGTTCCGGGCTGCTGTTATTGTTGATTTTTTTTGCATTTAGTGTCGGGCTGATTTATAAATATATCGATACTGAACGTCAACGCGATTTGGCCAATTGGCATTCGCGGCTGGGCATGCTTGCAGATCTGCGTCGCTCAGCCATAGAAACCGAAATCAATACTCGCCGCAAACAATTACGCGAACTAGCAGAGAACCCCAGCCTGCAACTTTATCTTTCACAGGCCAGCAACGCCGAAAATAGTGACGCCTCAATTCTGGCAGCACAACAATCACATATGCGTAATTTGCTTGCTATCACCGCCGATCGCTTTGGATTTAATGTACGCAATGACAGCCCGGTAAATATCGCTACCCCGCTCGAATACGGCCTGGCCGTAATAGATAACCAGGGGAAACTATTGATTGCGAGCAAGAGTTTTTCGCAGAGTATTGCAGGTATTAACGAGTACATCACACAAACGCTAAAGACGGGGGAACCTGGTTTAATTGATCTTTTTTCCAGTACATCATCACAACCGGTATATGGCTTTATTATGCCGGTCTTTCATATACAGCGCGTACAGTTTAAACAACCGGTAGGCGCAGCTATTGTATTGCTCGATCCCCGAGACGGTTTATTTCTACAATTACTTAACAAACATATCGATACTCGCAGTGATGAGACATTATTGTTACGAAAACAACAAAATAACGTCATGTTCATTAGTCCACTACAAAAAGACTTTACGATATTCCATCAGATCCCTTCAAATGCGCAACTGGCTGAAGCAATAAGTGCACAACAACCGGGTAGTTTTATTCGCGCTATGGATTATCGCGGTATAGATGTTATAGCGACCACGAGATCTATATACAATACGCCCTGGATTCTGTTACAAAAAATTGACAGCGCAGAGGCTCTGGCTGAATCCAATCAACACCAGCAGTTTTTGTTAGTCAGTCTTCTACTTCTAACCGGTTTTATTGGCGCCACTTTCATCGCCATTTGGCGACACAGTACCAGCAACCGCTTGCAACGTCTCGCCACGTCACTATATTCCCAAACAGCATTGTTAAATGCTATCAGTGACAATATTCACGATATTATTTTTCTACTCGATGATAATAATAATTTCGTTTTCGCCAATTGTTCATTTACGCAAATTTTTAATATACCAACAACAGAGATCACAGGCAGAAGTCTAGCTAATGTGCTGGGACACGACCTGGCTAATACATTCAACAATCTGGAACACGCCGCGTTACCCGCCGTCATCAGTTTATCGCTTACCCATAAAAACTGTAATTTCCACGTCAGCCGCGCGCAACTGCCCCAGGGCCAATATCACAATGCGGCGCTGTACGTGCTACATGACATTAGCGAATTAAAAGCCGCGCAGGATAAGCGCGACAAACTTGCACAAGGCATTATCGACACACTGGTTAAGGCCGTTGACTTGCATGATCCCTACTGCACGGATCATTCGTCACGCACTCGGGAGGTAGCCCTGTGTATTGCAACTGAATTAAAGCTTGATAAAACCCGTCGTGATGCCTTGGAGATGGCGGCAATGCTGGCTAACATAGGTAAGTTATTCTTACCCCGCGAAATTCTGACCAAAATGGATGCCTTGAGTGAAGGCGAAAATGACATGCTCAAATGGCACATTGATTATGCGGTCGACATACTTAAGCAGCTCGATTTCGCCGGCCCGGTGGTAACCATCATTGCACAAAAGAATGAACACCTGGATGGCAGTGGCTACCCACACGGTTTAAAGGCCGTTGATATCTTGCTGGAATCGCGTATTTTGGCCGTTGCCAATGCCTTTGTCGCCATGGCCAGTGCGCGCGCCTACCGCGAAGGTCACCCGGTCAATGAAGTACTCGGCCTATTATTCCAACAATGCGATCACCACTATGACCGTCATGTGGTGGCCGCCCTGTTCCATATTGCAGAGAATCAGGCCGACTGGCGCAGCTGGCAAACAAGCCGTGCCCTCACAAACAAACCCTAAATCCTGGCGCTTCATCATCATTTCACCGTTTGCTGCTTGCGTTTTTGGCACTGGAAATCCATCATTCAAGCAATGTACTTCACAATTGTCGTAAAAGAATAAAAACATCGACAATCACTCAAACAGATGCCGGGTAACAGGTCGATATCAGGGGAAAAATTACAAATGTATGAATCATTCTATGGGCTAAGGGAGAGGCCTTTTTCATTGTTACCGGATCCGGACTACCTCTATCTGAGCCCCAAGCATCTGCGCGCACTTACATTGCTCGAATACGGCATGATGAATCAGGCCGGTTTCAGTGTGATTTGCGGCGACACGGGTGCCGGCAAAACCACATTGATCCGCCGCCTGCTCAGAGAGCTGGGTGAAGACACCACCGTTGGCTTGATCAACAATACCCATAAATCGTTTGGTGAATTGCTAAGCTGGGTTCTTATGGCGTTCGGCCTTGATGGCGACGGCAAGAGCAAAGCACATATGCACCAAATATTGATCGATTTTTTGATTGATCAATACGCGCAAAATCGTCACACCGTACTGATAGTTGACGAAGCACAAAACATGACTGTCGATACGCTGGAAGAACTGCGCATGCTATCGAATATCAACTCCGATAAAGATCAGGTTTTACAGGTCATTCTGGTGGGCCAGCCCGCACTGCGTGAAACCTTGCGTCGCCCTGATTTAATGCAGTTTGCCCAACGTATTGCTGTGGATTACTACCTGGAATCACTTAACCGTGATGAAACCTGTGAATATATCCAGCATCGCCTGGAAGTCGCAGGTGGCAATACCGACACCTTCACTGAAAACGCCTGTCATGCAATCTATCGCTACAGTGGCGGAACACCGCGTTTGATTAATTTGCTATGCGATACGGCATTGGTATACGGCTTTGCCGAACAAACACATATTATTGATGCGCCACTGATTGAAGATGTTGTGCGTGAACAACACCGCAACAGCATAGTGCCTACCTTCAACAAGCCACTAAGCGATGACAACTCAGAAGCAGAAAAAAAATCACATGGAAAACAAAATATCGACCAACTCTATACCCATGTTACAGATGCCGTTGCTGATGCGCCCATAATCAATACTATCGTCAACACCGCGGAACTTAATCAGCTATCCGAGCAGCAGCCGGTTACCGCAATACATCAAAGTTCGGCCTACGATTACGAGGTACGACAACAGGTTGGCCATAGTGATATTCAATCTACACCCGACAACAATGAACGAATATTTGTGCCCACGCCCGCCCCGGCAACCAAAAAAATTGCGCCCGACCGTGAAGAACCTGCGGCAGACAATAAAGTGACTCGAATTAACAAGTCTTCGGTAAAAAACTCGCCACATGCCAATACGCCCGAAGACGAGCACACCACACCGCCGCCTGCACCACCTCACACTACCAAGCCAGCGGATGACACATTACCCTCGGATGCCGAGGGCGATGGAAGCGGCTTTACGATGAATGAGGCATTTGATACGGAAGATTATCGAACAGATACCCATCGCCAATCTGCGTACAAGGATGCATATCCCATCGTGCATGTTACAGAACCTAAAAAGAATTTTAATGTTCTAATCCTGGGTTTTGCGGGTGGTATGGCACTGACCTCGATTCTTATGTTCATTGCTGTATGGATGATGTTTCGCAACGAATTTTCACCGGCGCCAGCAATCGCTCCTGATATACCCTCACCCCAGGCCATACCCCAGGCCACACCCCAGGTTGAGCCTACTCCGGCTACTCCCTCACCCGAAAACGTAACCCAGCTCGAAACTATTCAACGTGAACGTGACGAAGCCAGGGCTGCCACGGAGGCGCTTAAGCATGAACGTGATGCTGCATTAGCCTCTGCACAAAAACAGGAAGCCATACGTGCCGCCGAAAAACGTGCAAATGAAATCATTTCTGCGCAAGAACGTAAATATGCGGGTGAAATGGAACGCGTACGACAACGCGCATTTGAAGCTGAAATTTCAGCAGCCAAGGCACGCGAAAGAGAACGAATTGCTAACGAAGACGCCGAGCGTGCGCGCCTTGAAACTCTACGTAGTAATACACCCAGCAGCACCGCACCCGCCGCACAAACAGTGCCTGTTATTCCACACAACGGTAGTGCTGTACCACAACAACCCGACAAACCAGCTGCCTCCAATACAAAACCGGAGGCGGACGATACCACACAGTTTTCAGCCAATCCTTGCAACAGTCCCTCTGCAAAATTTTTGTCTACCTGTAAACGGTAAGCTATAACCTGCTAACGCAAACGGCTTTTTTATATCTCTCTAGTATGAATAGGAACAGTGATTGCACATGTTAAACAGATTACTCGGCGCGCCTGGTGTATTTCTGCTGGGTAAGTTGGATTATCTGATTAATCTTTCGTGTTTTGTTATTTTTACTTTATTTGAATGGTTTCGTTATCGGCGTTTTTTTAATCGCCAAAGCTATAAGCCACTCATCACTCAAATCATTTTCAGCGGCGTTGATGCGTTACCGACTATTATTTTTCTGTCACTGGTTACCGGCTTTATTTTTACATTTCGCATTATTGCCCTGTTTGAAAGTGTAACCGACACATTAAGTATTTTAATATTTATTATTGGTCTGGAAGCAGGCCCGATGATAGCGGCTATTATTATGATTAGCCGAACCGGCTCAGCAATAACTGTCGACATTGCTAACATGAAATTGCACCGCGAAATTCAGACCATGGAATGGATGGGAATCGACGTAAATGATTACCTGATTGCACCACGCATTATCGGCGTAACAATTTCACAGCTTTCTGTAGCCGTATTTTTTACATTTCTTACCTTACTAAGCGGCATACTACTGAGTGGATTATTACTCTCGCCCACACATTTTAAGTTGCTCTTTAAATTATCTGATCACATTGAACCCATGATACTGCTCATTTTTGTCATTAAGAACTTATTATTCGGCATTACCATCGGCGCCACATCCTGCTACCACGGCCTGAAAGTCGGATCATCGCCCACCGAAGTTCCACAGCAAACGCAACAAGCCATCGTTAACATGCTGGTCATGTTATTTATAATCGATGGCGCTGTAGCGATTTTAATGCTTTGACATGAATACCGTACTTATTAATGCTCAAAACATAGGACTGCAACAACACGCACCACCTGATCAGGCGGCAGTTGATATTGTGATACACGCCGGTGCAACGCTGGGTTTTATAGGTCCTGATAAAACACTTATATCATCCTGGTTACAAACACTCGCGGCTATCACAGCTCCTGCCAATGGACAGGTAAAGTTTTTAGGTAAGGACACCCACCACCTTGATCGTAACAATTGGCAACGACTTCGTACCGAACTGGCCTATCTCAATCACGAAAGCACCCTGCTTTCTGTGTTGAGTACGCAGGAAAATATTTTACTTCCTGCCCTGTATCACCAGCTGGATACACGTGAAGCGCTACAAAAACACATGTATACGCTTCTTGATAGCATAGGATTTACAGATCTTGATAGTCTTGCAAAACTACCCGCCTACATAGATGAGTTAGCATACGCTCAGGCCATGTTCGTACGTCTTGCTCTGACTAAACCCAGACTGGTCATACTTGATAACAACCTGCGTCATTTTGATGAGCGCACCTCACGCAAACTACTACGCTTTCTGCAAACAACACTGAGTGCGTCCCAAACCAGCCTGATTTTACAGGACGATGATCTGAACTTCGTTTTAAAACAGGCCACTAGAATTATTTTTGTCGATCGAAACTGTTTGCTACAATTCGACACACCAGACGATTTTCGAGCATCCAGCAATCAAAACGTTCTACAATATATGAACGATCTGGCCACTTCATAAGATGAAAGACACCAACACCAAGCCACATTATATTCATCGAGTCAGCTACAGCTTTCAGGAAAAGCTTGTCGGCAGTTTTGTGTTAGGTGCAGCTGCACTGGTTTTACTTTTACTATTTTCATTACTGCGTCAACAAAACATGTTCGAGGATTATTTCGAAATATTCGGTGTACTTAAATCAGCCGAGGGCCTGGCCAAGCAAACAGCGGTAAAGGTCTCCGGCATAGAAATAGGGCACGTTAGCAACTTCGAAATAACAGCTAACAATGATATTAAAGTAACTTTGCGTATTTTTGAGCGTTACCATTCTTTATTACGACAGGACTCTGAAATAGTAACAGGTGGTATGGGTGCAACATTCTTTGGCAAATCAAATATCGAAATTACCGCAGGCTCACCCGACAAACCACTATTACAAGCGGGTGCGACTATTAAAGCCCAAAAATCGAACTCGGTTGATGAAGTGATAGCCGAAGCCAAAGTTGCCCTAGATAAAATTAACACCATTATTGATGACGTGTATGTAATTATTGACAATGTACACCCGGAAAGTATTAGCAACACATTGCTTTCTTTACAGCAGGCATCAAAAAATATTGAACAACTAACCGTGCAAATCAACAGCGCCCAAGGACCTTTGAACACATTGATTGAAGATCAAAATCTTAAAAAGAATTTAGAGGCCGCAGGCACCAACTTGCAAGATGCTACACAAAATTTTGAATCCTTTGCCAACAAGCTGGATTATGACGCCAATCAAATTCCACTCATTATGCAAAAAATTCAATTAGCTGTGGATGAAACCAACACAACCATACAAGCCACACAACGTATCTGGCCTATTTCATCAGCCCTGGAACAGAAGCAAGAACATGCCCCGCTGTTACAACCCTAAACCAATGCGCACCAGAGCCATTTATATTGCACTGCTGGCAACGATGCTCATGGGTTTGCTGACCGGCTGTGTCACGGGTAATGCTGATAAACCCCTGCCGTACTTGCGCGAACAAGGCGATTTTTTCATGCAATCCGGCATAGTAAGTTATTCTAATTATAATTTTGCACTGGCTACTGATCAATTTAATCTCGCGCTGATTTTTTATAGCCGTTTTGATGACTACACAGGCGCCACGAATGCCTTGCTGAATCTGGGCAAAACAAATCTTGCGCGTGGGCTATATGATGCTGCAATGCAACACCTTGAAAAAGCCGGTCGCCTGATTGCGTTACACCCATTGCAACAGCAGGCCATCTACCGCGACATGTTATTAACAAATCTTTATATCACTACAGATAGACTCGCAGCGGCTGAAACAATTTTTACCCGATACGATCTGGCGCTGCACGGTGAACTGGCTGATGATGTCTGGCTGGCCTTGCTAATCAACCGTGTGCAACTTGCACAACTCAGCGGAAAAGAATTTTCTACCTGGCGGACCGTGCTCGCTCAACAGCCAAACAGGACCACCACTGACTTGAGTGCCCGATTAGACCGTTTTAATGCCTGGCAAGCCTATCTCGATAATGACCCGGTAAAGGGCGAGCAACTCTTTAATACCGCCATTGAACTTTATCGTTCACATGCAAACCCGACGGGCTTGATGTCTACTCAACTCGAATGGGCCAAAGCCTACAGCACAATCCAAA
>JANOOU010000466.1:0-3850 GCA_031421475.1 Gammaproteobacteria bacterium
ATCAGTCATTTGTGCGCGACATTAATACGAACGGTGATGATGGAACCATCGTCAGTGCGGTGATTGGCATGGGAAAAAATCTTGGACAACGGGTGATTGCAGAGGGTGTTGAAACAGTGGAACAATTTGACTTTCTGTGTATCAATAAATGCGAAGAGGGGCAAGGCTTTCACTTCAGTCCCCCGCTATGTGCTGAGGATTTTCAACGCCTGCTTGTTCATGGCAATGGCGAGTTGTCAGCGCCGCGATCTTGCCGATTTAAAGAACGTCGATAAATACATAAATCTGCACGCGTTGTACGCACAACGCTGAGTGGATTCAGGCCGTCTGGTGCCATCCCATCGCATTTTCATAACTGGCCAGGTCTGCCGCATAACAGCTACAGGAAATGGCTTTCAGACCATGGCGATCGAGAATCTTGATGTAACCTCGGCTATAGCTGATTAAACGTTGATGATGCAACGACGTTGCAGCGGTGGTAATGCCCACGCGGCGCACGCCCAGCATATAGGCGAGAAATGCGTGGGTGGCATGAAATGCATTGGAATGAGCACGGTCTTGTGTCATCAGCAACCAACGAGCAAGGCGCGCTTCCACAACATGGAAACGGGTGCACGCGGCCGTTTGTGCAAATTGGCTCATTTCCACATAAAGATAGCGCTGCAGAATTCGTTCCAGTGCAGGATTCTGTTCGAGTTCACGGCGGAATACTTCAACATCCATACGCAGCGCGGAGCCTGCGCCCTGCACCAGGGCGTGCAGCGGCGACACATCTATCCCAAGCACCAACGAAATGCCGAGCATTCCTTCGTTGCCAATCATGCCCACCTCCAAACTGGGTCGGCCATTATTCTGCGCCACCAGTGAAATAAAGCTTTTTATCGGGAAGTAAACGTGGTGCATGAGTTCACCGGGTTCGGCGAGGATGGCGGCAAATTCCAGGATGACCGGTTCGCAGGCGGCCAGAAAGCGTTCACGTTGCATGTGTGGCAAGACTGCAAGCAGGCGATTAGTGATGGGGATGTTTGAAATAGTCGGCATAGAACTCTTAATTGGAGTTTAGAATCCATTTTTTTATCGGATCAATAACTGAGTGATCCGATATTACCCAACTGGATTAATCCACTCTGAATTGAAACCTGCTGCCCGTCTGCACGCTAGCGTACACAGTGAGCAATTAGCACGCCGATATGGAGAGGTACAGCTCGTACAGCTCGTACAGCTCGTACAGGTAGTTAATCATTCTATTTTTGATCCAAGTAGATACGTACGCTACCGAACAGACCGCTGCGGCGTTGCACGGAACAATCATTACTCGATTAATGCAGAAGCAATTGATTCAATCCAGGAAATTAAATGACTCAAATAATCGATATGTTAAATATAAATTCCCATCGTGACATGTATGCCGTTGGCGCTACGTCTTGCAGGGCAGTCACTCACAAATGCGGAACTTGCTGTAATGCAGATCAATGGTGGCGCAGGTGTGGTACTGGGTACCAATGCTCATATTCATGGTGTGATACTCGCTGAAAAAGGCGTTACAGTAAAAACCGGCACATCGGTCAGCGGCAGGATATTTGCGCAGTCGGCGGTAACGTTGGATAAGAATGTGATTTCAGCAACTGCACCATGACCGGCAATACACCATATAAGTTGTGATAAACCAACAAAAAAAGGGGTCCATTCGACCTCTTCATTTGAATGTAATGTGGTTGTGAAAAAATGGGTAAGATTAAACTACGCGTCCATTTTTATGGGTAAATGGTTAATTCCTGCCCAGACACAACACGCTTCATTCATAGATAATTCTGTAGTTTTTGTGGAGTTCAATTTCAAGTCGTTGTAAATCAGTGTCGATACTATTAGAAGTATTGTCACCTTTAAATCTGATAAACAGAATTGAATTGTCATTAACAGTTCGAGGGTAAAATCATGAATATTGATACTGCAAATATACAAAATATGGAGACGCAACTGAAAGAGTGGAGTGTGCGCGTTAAAATGCTGGAGACCAGGCTGGAAAGTGCTAGAACAGATATAAAGCTGATACGCGCCAGGGAGATTAATGAGTTACGAATACAGCAGTGTGCGGCGGCGGAAAAACTAAAGCAGATGAAAAACACGACTAACGAATCCTGGAGCCAGATCAAGGTAGAGGCCGATAAGATTTGGAACAATCTTAAAGTCGGCATTGATACCGCGTATGCGCAATCCAGTGAAAATAAGTCGATCTTTTCAAGCTCGGCATCGGGTGCAAATGCTAGTAATTAATTGTTCAAAAATCAGTTAATGAAGCTGGATTAATTCAGAGTTATCGGCGGATGCGCTGCGCCCAAAGTTGAGTTTTGGCGCCCTACGTTCATATTTTTTTGACTTAATCAGAGCTCCCTAATAAATTTCAGAAAAATCCGTTGTTTCGTAGGGTGGCTGGTGGGCCGTCATTTTCAATAATGCAGATTATTGAAAATTGATAAAAAAAATCGCATTAAATTTTCATGAACAATCCAGCAATTCGTCATTGTTATTTTATTAATCCTTTCAAATAAATAATCATTGCATGCTTCTATGTTCGGCACCGAACTGAGATGTTTTCGGTGGCGCAGAATAATGTCCACTCGGTCAGCCCACTGGATGGGTTGTTTCATAGAAGGGAAGAAATAACCGAACTAATGCAAATTTCAAAGACAATTGCCGGAGATCAATCATGAAATCAATTACAACCGTTGCACGCGTTGGCACAGCACTGAGCATGGGTCTGTTGCTCGTGACATTATTGGGTTGCGAGGAAGGTCCGGCAGAACGTGCCGGCGAAAATATTGATGAAGCCGTTGATAAAGCGGGTGACCAGATCGAAAAGAGCGGTGACGATCTTCAGGATGCAGTAAGAGACGACAAATAATAACCAGTGACAACTGAGTGTCATCGTGGTGGCCAGTGAGTATGACATGTCTGCAAAAGTTGCCGTTACTACGAATTGCTGGCCGGTAAATAATATCCCTATTTTTCATTTCTGGAGTAGCGCACATGTTAGAAACAATTGCAGTTGTCTTGATAGTTCTTTGGTTGCTCGGATTGGTTACTTCCTACAGCATGGGTGGGTTCATTCATGTTCTTCTGGTTATCGCAGTTGTAATGATTTTGCTGCGTGTCGTACAAGGTCGACGGGTACTGTAACGCTTGTCGACTGTTTTGTGCTGTCAATGAGCCTGTAAGATTCGCCGGTTATTTGCGGTCTCTTGCGCAGGTTTTTTTCTGCCTGCTAAGGGTACGAATCAAGCCGCCCCAACTGCTCACTTTCAAATTCTGGCAATCGCGTGTGTGTCGTAACGTCAGCCTGATGATGGTAAGCAGCGCCTTGTCGATAAAAGTCTTGTCGCTTGTTACATCTATTTTCGTCAGGCACCACAGATTGGTTTTGTGTTGCCTGCCACACTTGCAGCAAGGAGAACGTCATCGTCATCAAAGAGTTTGGATTGTCGACGTGTGCAAGGCATGTGCTGCGTAACGACCAGGATACCGGGTTGCTGCGGGCCGAGCTGTTTAGCATTGAGCAACTCAGACGTCACGCCATCATGCTGGCGGGGCAATATTCTGTCACTCCGCGTCAGGGGCCGGACCGGTTGCTGGGCAGGCTGGCCGATAATGAGTGCGTGTTACGGGCCGCGTATGACGTTGTAACAGCCGCCGCCACGTCAGGTCAGCGGATGATTCCGGCTGAGGCCTGGTTACTCGATAATTTCTATCTAATCGAACAGCAGATCACGCTGGCGCGTCGGCACCTGCCACGTGGCTATAGTCGGCAGTTACCGCAACTGGCTGATGGTTCTTCAGCGGGTTTTCCCCGTAT
>JANOOU010000467.1:0-5092 GCA_031421475.1 Gammaproteobacteria bacterium
CCCGCAAGCGGGAGAGGGCTGGGGAGAAGGAGATTCAGGGTAACAAGTTGTAACCCGATCAGATATTCTGTTTTTTGCATTTTTTACTGTTCGTCATGCCGTAATTTTATGTGTGAATATATTTTTGATGAAATTTCAGGCTAAGTAAATGCCATGCGTGTCGGACTCTTTTGTATGTTATTTTTTAAGTTTAACAAAACTCACCAACATAACTCGGATGGAATAATATGTTCTTCGCAAACAGCAATGTAGTCGTCACAATTATGGGAAGCAAGATTTTCTATGGCGCAAATATATCAGCCGTTTTATTAAAAATAGCTTCGTCTAAATCTACGCATCCTTTCTTCCTCGCTAACTCTGTTATACAGATTAATCCAAAATATGTCACCATGACTGAAAGTCAATTTGTACGCTTCAAAAATGCGGGTAAAAGACATGCGTCAAAGGCTCCTGGCAAAATGGCTGGATCCGAAAATCGAACCAGAGCAGACCGAACACAATCTGGTAACTTGAATAAGTGGGATGTTGGATACTACAGAGATCTTATTGGGAGACATGGGCCTTGGGGTGACGGTTCTTTCACTAATCGTGATCACATGCTTGCAAACAGTAGCAACCAGCAACAATTTAATAATGGTACTTGGACTGGTCCTGAAACTACATCTAATCAAGTAAAGAACGCAGGTATAGCGATTACCGTGTCTGGCAAGCATCACAGGGAGCACAGCGCTACCTACGGAGGCCGCACCAAACAAGACAGCCCGCTTCCTAGCGTTAATCGCACGGAATATGGGGCCCTTGAGCCTACGGCAGCTTTTAAGTTCGAGATGGACGCGATGCTTAGTGGGAAGGCTACAATTACGTTACAAAAACTAAAAAATACTCTTCGAATTGAAATGGTAGGAGGGTATGCCTACATGTACAAATTTTCAGTCACCAACGGACAAATTAATGCGACAGCAGCTCAAGATCAGGCATTGATTGACTGGCTTAAAAAAGCTGTCAATAACGACCCTAAACACCTGAATTCAACTTCAATGTGCACCATCCTGTAAGTAGTGCCGTAGGGTGAGCACGCTTTTTGCCCACGCCGATTTGTATCTCAAGGCACGCGCGCGGGCACAGCGTGCCCACCCTGTAAATTTCAAAGCAAACAATCGAACTGCCCTTTCTTGAAGGCTGATTCTACGTAATAGATTATTTTTTCATATAAACCCATTTGCACGTCATCAAATTCCTTTTCATGGGATTCATTATATTGTGGGTGCTCATCATCATGATAAGGAAACTTTAATCGGGCTTTTTTCTTTTCTATTACGGCTAACGTGATAAGCGCCTCGGCTTCTTCTTGATCAAGAAAAATGGGAGGCGCTTTTCGTTTTGAGAAGGCTTCTTTCAGAATTTCGTAATTCTCAAAATCGACTATAGCGGCAATTCTGGTTATTAGATCCTCAGGCATTAACACTTCTCGTTTAATCATTTTTATGAAACCTTCTTTGATGATCTCCGTGTTACATCAGCTGTAAAATCTTAAGTATGTTGTCCGAAACGTTGTACTAAGAAGTGCGCCGCTACTCATGTTAACAGAAAAAATACTCATGGCCCCAGCGCTGGCATGAACAGCCCAGCAGGGGGTAAGCACGCTTTTTTGCCCACGCCGATTGGCATCTCAAGGCACACGCGGGCACAGCGTGCCTACCCCTGCAAAATGCGCCCTGCCAATCTGCCCGATACCACCAAGCCATAAAAATTACTCATCCCAGACTCAAGTATCTTAATCGCCCTATCGGACATTTGGCGGCCCCGGTCGTTTCGGCCTGCGGCCTAATACGTTAGACTGCTGCACCCTTGGCCTACGGCCATGACGGAAATCAAGATATAAATGACCCGGAACCGCTAAACTGCCGCGGCTCATCAAATACCACTGAAGACATAACGAGGAGAACACCTGCATGATTCGCCCACACGGCTCCGATAAACTGAACCCGCTGTACATCGCTGACGCGGCCATGAATGAGACTCTGTGCAAAGAAGCCCAGAAGTTGCCATCCATCCTGATTTCATCCGCCGCCGCTGGCAATGCCGCCATGCTCGGTGCCGGTTATTTCAACCCGCTCACCGGTTACATGAACAAGGCCGATGCGATCAGCGTGGCCGAAAAACTGCACACCACCAGCGGTTTGTTCTGGCCTACACCCGTGTTGAACCTGGTACAGGACGCAGGCAGCATTAAAGCTGGCGACCGCATTGCACTGAAAGATCCCAATGTAGCCGGTAACCCGGTGCTGGCGATTATGATTGTGAAGGCCATTGAAACCTTCAGCGATGCCGAAAAGAAACACATTTGTGAAAAAATCTACCGCACTACCGACAGCGAACACGCGGGTGTGGCCGAATTTATGGCGCAGGGCAAGGTGATTTTGTCAGGCCCGATTCAAGTATTGAACTTCAGTTATTTCAAAAGCGAATTCCCCGACACCTTCCGTACTGCCGTTGAAATTCGTAACGACATCGAAAAACGCGGCTGGAAAAAAGTAGTGGCCTTCCAAACCCGTAACCCGATGCATCGTGCCCACGAAGAATTGTGCCACATGGCAATGTCACGTTTAGGCTGCGACGGCCTAGTGATTCACATGCTGCTCGGCAAACTGAAGAAGGGAGACATTCCGGCACCAGTACGTGATGCCTCTATCCGCAAAATGGTTGAGCTGTATTTCAAACCCAACTCCGCCATGGTCACCGGCTACGGTTTCGACATGCTCTATGCCGGCCCGCGTGAAGCAGTATTGCATGCAATATTCCGCCAGAATATGGGCGCAACCCATTTCATTATTGGCCGCGATCATGCCGGTGTGGGTGATTATTACGGCGCATTTGATGCACAAACTATTTTCGATACCGATGTACCCAAAGGCGCACTGCAAATCGAAATTTTCCGTGCCGATCACACCGCCTATTCCAAAAAACTGAATCGCGTGGTGATGATGAACGAAGCACCAGATCACGCCAAGGATGATTTTGTATTGCTCTCTGGCACCAAGGTACGTGAAATGCTGGGTAACGGTATTGCACCGCCACCGGAATTCTCACGCCCCGAAGTGGCGAAAATTCTGATGGATTATTATCAGGCGCTGGATGCTAAAAAATAAGAGCAGGCAGAAGCGGTGACTGACCTTCGGTCAGCACCCTTGTAACTCAACACACCGCATAACGGCAGCCCAGGCTGCCGTTATGCGGTGTGTGATACAATCCGCAACAATACCAATCACCCCACCGTTCAGTAATTTACAACTCGTTCGCAACTACTCATTTTTGAGCTGGAAGCTTATCCTGTAACGCTCAATTGAAAAAGCTCCATCATGATCACATTAAATTTAATCCCTAACAGCTTGTTGAAAAACGTAGCGAGCGCAGCCAAGACAAGGCAAAAATGGCGAAAAAAACGGAGTGTACACGTAGTACATGAGTATTTTTTCGCCATTTTTAACGCCGGATTGGCAAGCGCAGTAGTTTTTCAACAAGCTGCTAACATCACTCGCATCCTTGCTCTGTTAACTGTACTGGGCCTGGCTGGCTGCACTGGGCAAGTCGCTGACACCACCGCACCCGTTATCACCCGCACCGGTGCCGCCACCATCAATATTGCAATAGGTGATATCTACACCGAACAGGGCGCCATCTGTAGCGATAATTTTGATGCCGACAAAACCGCAACAGTGGGTGGTGCCACCGTTGTAACAACAACAGATGCGTCATTTATTGTGACCTATAACTGCACGGATTCTTCCGGCAATAACGCAACACAAGTTACACGTACGGTGAATGTAGGCGCTGATGTCACCGCGCCCATTATCACCCTTACCGGTGCGGCCACTATCAGCATTTTGGTTGGCAGCAGCTATATTGAACAGGGAGCCATCTGTAATGATAATCTGGATGCCAGCAAAGCCGCCACAGTCGCCGGTGCTACAGTCGTCACAACGGCACCGGGCTTGTTTATTATTACGTATAACTGCACCGATACAGCGGGCAATAGTGCCATACAAGTTACACGCCTGGTGAATGTAACAACCGATACCACAGCACCGGTTATTACACGCACGGGGGCCGCCATAATCACCTTGACAGTGGGCGGCACCTACACTGAACAGGGTGCCGTTTGTGACGATAATCTGGATGCCGACAAAGCGGCGACAGTGGGTGGCGCAACCGTCGTCACAACAGCCGTTGCATCGTTTACGATTACGTATAACTGTGCGGATAGCGCCGGTAATAGTGCGTTACAGGTTACACGTACTGTCAATGTAACCGCCGCACCGGATTCCACTCCACCGGTTATTACTCGCACTGGCGCCGCCACCATCAACCTTGTAGTGGGCAATACCTATATTGAACAGGGCGCCATCTGTAGCGATAATAGGGATGCCAGCAAAGCCGCAACAGTCGGCGGCCCCACGGTTGTAACCACAGCGGTTGCCACATTTATTGTTACCTATAATTGCTCGGATGCCGCCGGAAATAGTGCTGCGCAAGTTACACGAACTGTAAATATTATTGCCGATAACATTGCGCCGGTTATTACTCGCACCGGTGCCGCTACCATCAATCTTGTGGTGGGTAATACCTACGCCGAACAGGGCGCGATCTGTAGCGATAATATTGATACCAGCAAAGCGGCAACTGTTGGTGGCCCCACCGTTGTAACAACCGCACCTGCCACATTTATTGTGACCTATAACTGCGCGGATTCTTCCGGTATTAATGCAACACAAGTTACACGCACCGTGAATGTAACAGCAGCGCCTGTTTACGGTTTAACGCAGCGGCCATCGAATACCACGTGCAGCATTCCTAGTGGGCCTGTAAACAGTTCCGGTTACACACTTACGCGTGTATTTCCCGGTATCACTCTTAACCTGGCTACAGCCCTACTCCAGTCACCGGTTAATGCAAATCGCTGGTATGTGGCGGAACGCGATGGCTACATTCGTACGTTTTTAGTCAGCGATACCAGCACTACAATAGTTGCTGATTTAAGAAGTCGACTGCCAGTACTGGGCGATCAGTATGACGAGCGCGGATTACTCGGCAT
>JANOOU010000468.1:0-1649 GCA_031421475.1 Gammaproteobacteria bacterium
CAGGCAAAGCCTGTTCAAAATCGCTCCAGGCGATTTTGTCGAGCACGGAGGTTATAGTCAGGATGTATTGTATGCCGATTTTGCAGGAGCAAAAATCGGTGACGCAGCCATCGCGGAAAAAGTGCATTTTTAGAGGTGCCCATGACTTTAATGTAACAACTGCTATTCTGTAGTGGGCCATAAAAACAAGATTCGGAGATAGCATGAAACAAGGTTTGCTAACGCGCGACTGGTTTGTAGGACTACTGGTTGCGACAACCGTGCTGATTCTCGGATACGCCGGGGTATTTAGTGGCATTGAACGCAGCGCCTACGATGTGGGTGTACGTGCATCGAGCAACACGCCCAGTGACAAAATCGCTGTGATCGCCATTGATGATGTCAGCATTGCCAATATCGGCCGCTGGCCGTGGTCGCGTGATAATCACGCAAAAATGCATCTTCTACTCAAAGAGGGTGGCGCTAAAGTCATTGGTCAAACCACTTTCTTTTTTGAACCACAACTCGATCCTGGCCTCAAGCACATCAAATCACTGCTCGAGTTTTATACCAACAGCAGCCTGTCTACCAGCGAGGGTGATGCCAAATTTGAAACCGACCTTGGCCTGCTCGGTGAAAAATTAATGCAGGCCGAAACGGAATTGAATTCGGATCATATTCTGGCGCAGAGTCTCGAAGCCACCAAAAATGTCGTGTTAGCCATGCATTTTTCCATTGGCAATCCACTGGGCCGCCCCGACACCGACCTGCCAGAATATGTGCAACGTTATCGTTTAAAAAATATCAACGTGACCACCTTCCCCGGCAATTTATACCCGCTACCCGCCGCCGAGTCGTTGATTCCCATAGAAGAAGTTGGTTTGGTTGCAGATGGCATCGGCGCACTGATTGCTTTTCCGGATATTGACGGCGGTATACGCGCCGAACCACTGATCATCGATTATTTTGACGATTATTATCCTTCACAGTCACTGCTTATTGCAGCCCGCAGTTTGAACCTGGGGCCGCAAGACATTCGCATAACCCGTAGTGGTGTACAGCTTGGCAAGCTCAATATACGCACCGACGATATGCTGCGTATGAACACATTTTTTTACAGCACCCAGGACGGCAACCCGGCGTTTCCGGTGGATTCGTTTTACGACGTGCTGGAAGGCAAAATTCCGGCCAACAAATACAAAGGTAAAATTGTTTTAATTGGTGCGACTGCAACCGGTGTGGGTGATTCCATGGTAACGCCGATTAACGCCAATATGGCACCGGTACTCACCCTCGCACATTCTATTTCCAGCATTCTCAACGAAGATTTTTTCATTGAGCCTGAATGGTCATTGCAGGCACGCGCTGGCATAACCCTGGTATTGCTGCTGTATATCATGCTGGTTCTGCCACGCCTGAAAGCAGGCTCTTCCGCCTTTATTACCTTGTGTCTGTTAGCCGGCCTGGCGATTGCACACTACATATTAATGACCCAGCACAGCATGTGGTTGCAGTTGATGACGCCAGCAATATTGCTCATAACCGGCCACGCCACCATCACCACCAAACGTTACTTGCTAACGGAACAAAACAAGGCGCAGTTGGATGTGGAATCGGCTGAGACCAACCGTATGCTGGGTTTATCGCTACAAGGCCAGGGGCAACTCGAT
>JANOOU010000469.1:0-2990 GCA_031421475.1 Gammaproteobacteria bacterium
CCCTATGGTTTACCTTCCGGCCCGCTGACATTTGGCAAGGTAGCGGGCAATGACGTGGTGTTTCTGGCGCGTCATGGTTACGACCACACCATTCCGCCACACAAGGTTAATTACCGCGCAAATTGTTGGGCGCTAAAAGAAGTGGGTGTGAAACGCATTATTGCAGTAGCGGCAGTTGGCGGCATTACACAAGCGATGTGGCCGGAACGCATTGTGATTCCCCATCAAATAATTGATTACACCTGGGGCCGTTCACAAACCTTTTTCGAAGACGATTTGAGTTTTGTCACGCACATTGATTTTACACATCCGTACTCTCAGGATCTGCGTCAGATTTTGTTAAACAGTGCGCGAACCTTACAATTTGATCCGCAAGACGGTGGCGTGTATGCAGCCATGCAAGGGCCGCGACTGGAGTCCATAGCGGAAGTGCTCAAGCTCGAACGTGATGGCTGCGACATAGTCGGCATGACCGGAATGCCGGAAGCGGCATTGGCACGCGAACTGGGTTTGCAGTATGCAGCCTGCGCGCTGGTCATCAACTGGGCCGCCGGCAAAGATGGCGACAACATCATCAGCCTGCCGGAAATGGAAAAATATCTGACCTCTGGCATGGCTAAAATCCGCCGTATTCTGGAAATCGCCTTACCCCAGATGGTGGATGCCAATCCAGCGCCATGAATTTCTGAAATACGCCCGGTATTGATATAAAATGACGCTCCATTTCGATATACCAACAAGGTTCAAGCATGGCATTCACACGTTCAGGTTCTGATGCACAGGGTATTGCAGGCATCATTGATAAACTGCGTCATCACGAATCGTCGCGGCAGTGGTTCGCTATTTTGTTTGTACCGCTGGTGGCCTTGCTGGGCACCAGCAATCTGCTGGCATTTCTGGTGGGTGTAGTATTTATAATTGTCGGCGAAGCAGTGCGGTTATGGGCTTCGGGACACGTCAAGAAAAATAAAATGCTGGCAACCGATGGGCCTTATGCTTTGGTGCGCCATCCTTTGTATGTTGGCAATATTCTGGTGTTATTCGGTTTTTGTATAGTATCCATGTTGTGGTGGTCATTTGTATTAATGGCTTTTCTGTTGTGGTTTTATTATCCACCCGCTATTTTCTACGAAGACAATAAATTACGTAACATCTTTGGTGAGCAATGGGAAAACTGGAGTCGTGATATTCATGCACTGATTCCAACATTTAAAACGAAATCTTCACAAGGCAGTAGTGAGTGGTCGTTTAAACAAAGCCTGATGCAAAATGGCGAGCCTGTTATTGCCCTGTATCTGCTTGTGTTTTTGTATTTGTTGTTGACGTAATTCATGCCGTTTGTTTTAAGCGAAGCTGAACAAGCGAAACTGAAACTATGGATAGAATCAAGTCTGGCAACCAACAGTCATTCGCTTGCTTCGGGTTATCAGGGCCAGGCGCTTATTTATCGCGACGCTGAAAACGAACGGGTCATAAAAGTACCGCATGGTCGTGGTCTGTTACGCTGGTTTCGTGTGCGTATGCTGCAACATGAATTCGCGGTTTATCAAAAACTGGAACATCTATCCATCGTGCCAAAATGTTATGGCCTGCTGGATAATCAGTATCTGATACTGCAATATATAAATGGTTTACCTATACGCCAGACCAGACCGGTTGATGAAGAGGACTACTTCGCTCAATTGTTTCAGGCGATTATTCAGATGCATGCGCGGGGTGTGGCGCATATGGATCTGAAAAAGAAAGATAATTTACTGGTAGTTGATGGCCGAACGCCGTGCCTGATTGATTTTGGTGCAGCGGTGATACGCAATTCAGGCTTTCATCCCTTTAATCACTGGCGCTACCGACTGGCGGTGCGCTTTGATTTCAATGCCTGGATCAAGCATAAATATCACGACCGTATTGAAGAAATTTCTGCGCAAGATCAGCCCTATTATAAAAGAACTCTAACTGAAATCAGTGCGCGGATCATCAAGCGGTTTTATAAATTCACCTTACTTCCTTTTATTTATCGTGTCACAAAGTGAGCCGATCGGATGCTCTTTACGACCCTCATCGGGTTAACACCCTGGGTGAATCCATAAAATATTTTTTATAAGAGATTCTGTTCAGGATGCGGCTCTAGTAAATTGCGCGGAATTTGATCTGGCTCGAACTCATTTAATTGATTCTGGAAAACCCAATGGATATTAGCTCTATTATTTCACTTTCTGAATTATCGGCCTTGGGCACGGTTATTCTGACTGACCTGGCACTGGCGGGTGATAACGCCATTGTCGTCGGCATGGCGGCGGCCAGTCTGCCTGCGGAGCAGCGACGCAAAGCGATTTTTATCGGCATCCTGGTGGCCACAGTCATGCGCATATTATTTGCGCTGATCACAACACAGTTATTGGCGATTGTAGGCCTGTTACTGGCCGGCGGTATTCTGCTGATTTGGGTATCCTGGAAGTTATGGCGTGAAATTTGTCAGCAAGCGCAGGAAGTGGAGGGTGAAGCGGTACTTGAAGGCAAGACGATTCCTCATCATGCGCCCAAAAGTTTCAGGGCTGCTATCACGCAAATCGTGGTGGCCGACATTTCCATGTCACTGGATAATGTATTGGCGGTAGCCGGTGCAGCGCGTGAACATGTCTGGGTACTTTTCTTTGGTCTGGGTTTATCGGTTGTGTTAATGGGTTTCGCTTCGACATTTGTTGCGCGTTTGTTAACCAAGCATCGCTGGATCGCTTATGTCGGTTTATTTGTCATTTTATATATCGCACTGCGCATGATGTGGGATGGCTCACTGGAAGTGATATCGGCGGTTGCAGGTATTTAAGTTTCGTAGGGTGGGCAGAGTTTTATCTGCCCACGCATGAATCTAACCGCGTGGGCAACATGTTGCCCACCCTTGTATCTCTCCCGGTAAGCTGGTTAGCTACCAGTTTACCACCGAAGCTGAGAGAGTTTGGGCCCACCCAAAGAGCATTGACTCTGGTTTGTAG
>JANOOU010000470.1:0-6758 GCA_031421475.1 Gammaproteobacteria bacterium
CTGGTGGCGCGTGAAGTGGAAAAAGCCGGGGGAGTAGCCAAAGAATTCAACACCATTGCGGTGGACGACGGCATCGCCATGGGCCATGGCGGCATGCTGTATTCGTTGCCATCGCGCGAACTGATTGCCGATGCCGTGGAATACATGGTGAACGCACATTGCGCCGATGCCATGGTGTGCATTTCTAACTGCGACAAAATCACACCCGGTATGTTAATGGCGGCAATGCGTCTGAATATTCCAGCCGTGTTTGTTTCCGGCGGGCCGATGGAATCGGGCAAGGCCAATGTGCATGGCATTGATGTGAAGCTGGATCTGGTTGACGCGATGGTGATGGCGGCGAATCCAAAGGAAAGTGATGCCGATGTGGCACTGGTGGAACGTTCCGCCTGCCCCACCTGTGGTTCCTGCTCCGGCATGTTCACCGCCAATTCGATGAATTGTTTGACCGAAGCATTGGGTTTGTCATTGCCGGGTAATGGTTCGTTGTTGGCAACGCATGCGGATCGCAAAGAATTATTTCTCGAAGCCGGGCGCTTAATTGTCGACATTACCAAACGTTATTACGAACAAGATGACATGTCGTTGTTGCCACGCTCCATCGCCAACTTTAAAGCCTTTGAAAACGCCATGTGCCTGGATATTGCCATGGGCGGTTCCACCAACACCGTGTTGCATTTGCTCGCCGCAGCAGAAGAAGGTGAAGTCAAATTCACCATGGACGATATTGATCGTCTTTCGCGCCGTGTGCCGAACTTGTGCAAGGTGGCGCCGAGCACGCAGAAATACCATATGGAAGATGTACACCGCGCGGGCGGTGTCATGGGCATACTCGGTGCATTGGCGCGCGCCAGTTTATTACACACCGACAGTCCAATGGTTCATAGCAAAACCTTGCAGGATGCGTTAAAGAATTGGGACATAGCCACCACCACCAACGACATTGCAAAACACCGATTCTCAGCCGCACCCGGCAACGTGCCCACACAAGAAGCGTTTTCACAAAATAAACGCTGGTCACTGGATGTGGATCGTCAGGATGGCTGCATCCGCGACAAAGCTTATGCTTATTCACAGGACGGTGGTCTGGCAGTGCTGTACGGCAACATCGCGCTACAAGGCTGTATTGTAAAAACCGCTGGTGTTGATGCCAGCATTCTCAAATTTAATGGCATAGCCCGTGTTTATGAATCGCAGGATGCGGCGGTCGCCAGCATACTTGCCGATGAAATCAAAGCCGGTGACGTGGTGGTAATTCGCTACGAAGGCCCTAAAGGCGGCCCTGGCATGCAGGAAATGTTATATCCCACGTCGTATTTAAAATCGAAAGATTTAGGCAAGGTTTGCGCGTTATTTACTGACGGACGTTTCTCCGGCGGCACCTCGGGTTTATCGATTGGGCATGCCTCACCCGAAGCCGCTGAAGGTGGCGCCATTGCACTGATTGAGCCGGGCGACAAAATTGAAATTGATATTCCCAATCGCACCATTCATTTAGTGGTGAGCGATGCGGAACTGGCCAAACGTCGTGCAGCAATGATTGCCAAAGGTGAGCATGCCTGGCAGCCGGTTGGTCGTGAACGTGTCGTGAGTAATGCGTTAAAGGCGTATGCGGCGATGACGACGAGTGCGGCGCGGGGGGCAGTGCGGGATGTTTCGCAATTGAAGAAGAATTGATGTTGATTGTTTGCTGATGCTTTTTCATGCGCTGTAAGTTTTATTCCGCCCTATTGGGCGGGTAACTTTTTGTCAAACGCAACCCACAGATAATATTCATGGGTCACCAAAAAATGCTAGCCCGCGCAATTTACCCCTTCGGGGTTCCCGAACAGCGCAAGCTGCCCTCAAGGCCGTTTTGATGCACTTCTGCGCTACGCATTCCATGCTACGCTTGAAGTCCAGCCCACGCATCCGTGTGTGGGCGTTCGCAATATATTGCTCACCCCTGCTTATCAAAACTAAATCGGCCATCCATGGCCGATTTACCTTGGTCAGCTTGCGTTGTTCGGTAAATTGCTAAAGGGCTTAACAGCAAAAGCCAACAGCAAAAGAAAAAGCTGGATACCGGCTTTCGGCTTTAGCTTCCTGCGTCGCCCTACCGCTTACATCCATGTAAGCGTCGCCGGTATGACGACATGTTGTTCAATTACTGCATATGATTTTTTGCTTTTGCTTTTGCTTTTGCTTTGGCTGTTGATGTTGTGGGTCCCCATCCTGTTTGCTGAGCAGGCCGGACTTCAAGCGCAGCATAGAATGCGCAGCGCAGAAGGCGAATTTAGGCGAGATGAGGCATGGATGCCGAACGGAGCCGACGCGTAGGCAAAGTGCAGGATGCGAAGGAACCCGAAGGGCAAACTGGCTGGGGTGCATTTTCTTGGTTACTTCTTTTGTGCAAGCAAAAGAAGTGACTCGCCAGCAGGCGAAAAATGGATTTTCAAAGACAGAAAAAACTTCAGTAAATAAATTACAGTTACTAATAAGTCAGATGAAAAGAATACCATTCAAACAAAAAAATGAAGTATTAAATCCAGCGTCATTCCGGCAGAGCCTGCCCCGGCAGGGATTGCCGGGGGATTGCCGGAATCCAGATCACAGGGACGTGACGCCGCTCACCTTCCATGGATTCTGGGTCCCGGCAATCTCTGCCGGGACGACGGCAATGCCGGTAAGTTAAGGCCGTTGAGCGCTTTTGTAGGTCCGAATTTATTCGGACAATGGTCTGTTTAATGGCACCTTTGTGCGAATAAATTCGCACCTACATTCTTAACTTACCGGCATTGGGGACGACGGCGTATTTTTAACTTGCCGATATGGGTGTGTATCCTTTTCAAGTGTTCCGGTAGTAACAAACAGAATCAATATCTGCGTTTCCAACGCAAAACATGGCAACAAGCAAATTTAGTAAACAATATCGCAATTAAATTCAGGAAAAATTCAAAATTAAAATCGGTACTCCACTCTCTCAATCCGCCACCAAAGTCATGCTCCTAGGCGCTGGCGAACTCGGCAAGGAAGTCATTATTGCCCCTGCATCGTCTGGGTGTTGAAGTGATTGTCGTGGATCGATACGAAAACGCACTCGGTCATAATGGATGGTGAGTTCTGTTTTGAGGGCCTATGCGGCGATGACGGCCGTGCGGCGGTGCAGGATGTTTCGCCATTAAAATGAAGAACGAATAACGGATTGACGCGGGTTTGCAAATCTATTGTTGATGTGACGTCTATAATGTACTAGTATGCTAGTATATGAATACACATAATCGCCAGCTCCAAAGATTGATTGATGTCCTGTGTAGTATTTCCACTTCGAGGGAAATGCAGGCTGTTTTAGAATGTATTCTTACGGATAACGAACTTAAAGAAATCGAAAATCGCTTACGGATTTTGGAAATGTTGGAGCAGGGGATTCCGCAGCGTGAAATTGCGTCAACTTTAGGGGTTGGTGTTGCGACAGTAACAAGAGGTGCTTATGCAATCAGGAATGGAAATTTTTCCGTTCTGAATCAATACATGCAAAAAATATTACGCAAAAAAACATCGACATAGAACGTACAGATTCTGCAATCAGAGCTTCAATTAGAGAGTTATAGAATGTCAAGCAAAGCAGATTTACCAAAAATTGAATTACCAGGAAAACCAAAGTATTTAAAACTGGCAGAAGATTGTGATTTTTTCCAGCTCTTTTGTAATATAGAACGTCGCTACCGAAATTGTTTTTTGTTGGAATCTCTTGGTGAAGAAAGTTTCGTTTCACGCCATCATATTATTGGTTTTGATCCCGTCAAGACTATATATGCATCTGATCGTCACACTCTTTGTATTGAAGATAATCGGACCTTTAAAACCGTTGGTTATGTTTCCGAAAACCCTTACTATGATCTTCGAAAAATAATTCCTCAGAACATCATTTCAAAGCGCTATGCCGGTGGCTTGGTTGGTTTCATGGGATACGATTCAGCGAACTTCTTTGAGCCAACTCTTGATATTCAAAGTAGTGATTTATTTGAACCATTTAAATTCGGAGTATATCTTGATGGGTTAGTGTATGACCAGATGACCGGTGAAGTGTCTTATTATTACTACGATGTTAACCGCTTCGATGAAGTAAAAACCTGGCTAAACCAGCCTGCGGTAGAGTATGGAGACACCACGGTAAAATACCTGGGGGATACCATGTCACGGGAGCAGCATGCGGAGGCGGTTATGAAGGTTAAGGAAAATATTTGTGCCGGATTGATATTCCAGTGCGAGGTTGGCTTCAAAACCCGCTATAAAATCAAAGGGGATACCTTGCCTATTTACGCGAAGCTGCGTGAAGTGAATCCCTCTCCGCATATGTACTACATGAAGTTTGATGATCAAAAAATTATTGGTGCATCGCCTGAGCTTTTGTTTCGATTACGCAACGGTGAAATGGAAACATTCCCTTTGGCGGGGACTGCCAGACGCGGCAAGAACAGCAAGGAAGATACACAGCTATCCCGAGTTTTGTTGAACGATCCTAAAGAGATTGCAGAACATAATATGCTGGTGGATTTGCATCGCAATGACATAGGCCGTGTTGCTGCTTTTGGCACGGTTAAGGTGCGTAGTTTAATGGATATAAAACGTTATTCTCATGTGCAACATATTTCGTCTGAAATTGTGGGTATCTTGAGTAGCAACGAAGATATGTTTTCGGCGGTGGCTTCCAATTTTCCCGCCGGTACTTTAACCGGCGCACCCAAAATTGAAGCTATGAAAATTATTAACTGTCTTGAGGCTGATGGCCGCGGTCCATATGGCGGGGCCCTGGGTCAGTTCTGTTTTAATGGTGATTGCACATTTGCTATTCCTATTCGTACTCTATTCATGCGTGGTGAAGATTCATATGTACAAACGAGTGGTGGCAATGTTTACGATTCCAATGCTGCTGATGAGTATATTGAAATCGAACGTAAATTCTCGGCCATGCGTGGTGTGTTATCAAATTTTGAAGAGGCTTGATTAATGCGTGTTCTGATTATTGATAATTATGATTCATTTACTTTTAATCTTTATCAATATATTGGTGAGATCCTCATGGTCAGAGCAAAAAGCGCCGGATCCAGCAATGATATAATCGTTAAACGTAATGATGAAATTGACATCGCAGGGATAAAATCGCTAAAACCTGATCGAATTATTATTTCACCAGGGCCGGGTACGGTAGAAAATGAAAAATATTTTGGCGTTTGCAGAGACGCTATTTTGGAAATGGGTAAAACGATTCCTGTTATGGGTGTATGTCTGGGAATGCAGGGCATAGCTCACTGTTTTGGCGGAAAAATAGTTCGTGCACAGATACCCATGCATGGCAAGCTTTCCGCGATTCGACACGATAATCACGGCGTGTTCAAATCCATGCCGCAGGGCCTGGAAGTGATGCGTTACCATTCTTTAATCGTTGATACGAAAACGTTGCCGGATTGCTTCACGATTACTTCAGTGGTTAGCAATGGGAATGATGCATTAAAGGATTTGGCCGCTGCTGCGTTGGCGGGGCATGAAATTATGGGCATTCGCCATAAGGAATTTCCCATTGAAGGCATACAGTTTCACCCTGAGTCGTTTGCAACGGAAGGGGGAAATGAAATGCTTGTCAATTTCCTAAATGCAGAATAATTTTTTCTAAAAAAAACTAACCTGTAAGCATGCGTAGACCCACGAGTACCAGGAAAATGGCAAATATTTTTTTTAATAGTGGGGTCGGTAACTGATAGGCTAGTTTGGCCCCCAAGCCCGAGAACACTACACTTGTTATAGTCATGCCGACAAAGGCGGGTAAATAGATGTAACCGAATGATTGCGGGATGGGCTGATTAGGTTGATTGATGGTGAGCGTTAGTGCACCCATTATTGCTATGGGCCAGCCTGCAGCTGCGGAGGTAGCAATGGACTGGATCATACCGAGACCCCGTTTATGTAAATTTGGAACATTAAATGTTCCGCCTCCAATCCCGAACAATCCAGACAGCGTTCCTATAGTGAGTGAAGTGGTGTGAAACAGGCGTGAATTAAACCCGGTTTTCTCTAATGTGTGCGCTGGCCTGGGTATTAGCATATTAATACCTATGCCTAATGTGAATATAGCAAACAGCCGTTGCAGCCAGTAGCTATCACCCAGGTGAACCATCATTCCTCCCATAAATGTTCCGATCAATAAGCCAGGGAGCATTTTATACACCAGGCTCCAACGTACAGTGCCTCTTATGTGGTGGGTTCTTACGGAGTTTAATGTAGTGAATACCATGGATAAAAACGAAGTTGCCACAGCAACTTTAATGACCAGATTGGCCGGAACATGGGTCGTCGCAGATAATACTATTACTAAAACAGGCACCACTACAGTTCCGCCGCCAACTCCCAGCAAGCCCGAAATTAATCCGGCAGCGACACCAACAGCTAAAAATACAATCCAGATCATATAAATATTCTCTCAATGAAGTCCTCCATTCACACTCAAATTGGCGCCATTAATGTAGTTGCTCTCTTTGTCTAGCAGGAATGCAACGGCATTGGCAATGTCGTTGGGTTGGCCCAGGCGTTGATTTAAAATACGCTTTTCATAATCCACGATGCGTTCAGCAGGAATTTTTGCTGACATGGGAGTTTCAATAATGCCCGGGCTAACACTGTTAACGCGAATGTTCGGGGCTAAAGCCATTGCGAGGCTTTTTGACATGCTAATAAGTGCACCTTTAGAGGTGGCATAAACCACGTCTTTACTGCCAGATTCG
>JANOOU010000471.1:0-2337 GCA_031421475.1 Gammaproteobacteria bacterium
GAACCAGGCGTAAGCCTGCACATGGTCTTGTGCCACACCTTGTCCCTTGTCGTACCTGTTGCCTAAATTGAATTGCGCGTAGGCAGCTCCCTGCTCAGCGGCTTTACGATACCAGGCCACGGCTTGAACATAGTCTTGTGCCACACCTTGTCCGTTGGTGTACATGACACCTAAATTGGATTGCGCGTTGGCATGTCCCTGCTCAGCGGCTTTTTTGAATAACCGAAACGCATTCGCGTAATCGCCTTTCTGGTCATACGCCCAGCCTGATTCGAACCATTCATTTGACGTTAATGCGTCAACTTGTTCTTTATATTCGGTTTGCAGCGTTTGGCGTGCAGCATCCGTCTGCTGCTTTTCCAGTTGTTTTTTCAACCGCGCAATCTCCGCCAATGCCGCCGTAGATTCTTTTTTCGCCTGTGTCAGTGACTCACTGACATTGATATTTTGCATGCGCAGTTGTGTAACATCACCTTCCAGCTGCGAAACCTGTTTTTGCTTCTTATCCGCATCTAGCATTTTTTCCAGTGATTTCAGAACATCTGCCGGGTCGGCTTTTATTTGAGCCTTGAGTACATAGGTCACGCCATCCCATTTTTCATTGAGTATTTCAACGCGGGTAACACCGGCAGACAGGGTTTCGATTTCTTCTGTGTTGAGTTTCGTGCCATCGGATGCGCTTTGCATCTTTACCAGTGAGCTGACATGAGTGCCGAGTTCGCTTAACAGTTCGCGTTTAACTTCCTGCAAGGCAATGGCGCGTGCCGATAACTTACTGTCGGCTTCGCTGGCCTGGTAAATGTATTCGCGTACATAGGTTTGTTCGGCGGCGGTGACGATGCTGGAGTTACACAGCAAGGCGGGGAACAGAAGCAGGAGGGTGTTGATAAATCGCAGTGCCGGCATTGTTGCGTCCTTATGATGTTTGCAAATTTGAACGAGTCTAACAGTCTGTTTAAAAACCTACAAAACAAAAAAACAGCGTAAATGTGGTCAGCGCTCGAAGGGAGCCATTACCAACGGGCATTGCGCCGTATGGGTTGTTTCATTCGGCGCAATGCGTTGCACTTATTGGCGCCCTACAAGGGCTGTTGTATTGTGCTTTTTGATTTTAAGCCTCCTTAAGCGTTGCCTTGCCGTGGCAGTTTTGCCAAGGTGAAATGCACATGGGTGAGCAGCATGCTGCGAACGCCATGTATAGGATGTACATGGCCGGTCTTCATCAGCGGAGCATGGAACGCGTAGCGCAGAAGCGCAGCAAAACGGCCTTGAAGCAAAATTGACGCTGCGAGGGAAGCCGAAGGGCGAACGCCAGGGACGGTGTTCGTAAAGTGATTCGCCAGCAGGCGAAAAATGGATTTTCAAAGCCAGAAGAAACTTCAGCTCACTACACGATTCATTAATAACAAGGGTGAAGTCAAGGATGCGTTTAGCATTACCAAGCAAGCAGGTTACCAGTCGGCCTATCAGGGGTGTGGTGGGGAGCAGGAAGTGAAGGGCGGTGCGAATCTATAAATTATTTTTCATGTTTGAAACACTAGAAATAGTTTTTATTACTTTGCAATAAAAAAGTAATATTGGAGAAACTGACAACGCTTGCTTGCGTTGGCGTTGTCTCATAGGTGCTTTTGTCGGAATAAATTCCGATCTACAATCAACAGCCGCCTTAACGTATTCTGTTAGGTGTTGAATGTAAAATGTAAGGCCTGACCCTCTGGCCATACTTGAAATAGGGAAGCCATCTGAAAAGTAAAACAATAGTAACGCTGATAAATAACATGAAACTATTTCTTGGCATTACATTATTCATGGCATTGATTTCCTGCTCTGATAACGGCGCAGAGAAAGATGCATGCCCGATAACGGTTGACTCGGTTGCTATAAACGATTGCGACGTGGAGAATTAATAATCGGCCGCGTAAGTGCCTCGGATATCAAACACCGAGTGAAGTGATTTGGTCTGCCTCAAGTGGTGCACTTGCGAGTTGAATTCAGGCTGGAAGGGGCTGAATGTATGGTTGTTGAGAGTGTCGGTCAATCTAACAATATTACTGAATGTTAATGTGTCTTTGTTTTATACGAAATAAATAAATCATTGTAATTAAAAGAGTTCTAATGGTTTATTGTTGATTGGCATAGATGCTGCTATGGTGTTGATGCGAAACATTTATAAAGGTTTGGCATAAATCTTAAAATCAATTGAGGAATTAAAGATGAACAAAAAACTTCTTGGCTCTGCTGTAATTATGGCTTTTGCTGCTGCTGGTGTAAGCACTTCTGCTCAGGCGGCACTGGCTTCTAATGCGGTTCTGAATTTCACTTCTGCTATATGCGATT
>JANOOU010000472.1:0-1753 GCA_031421475.1 Gammaproteobacteria bacterium
ACCTCCATCATATCCTTTTCTTTTGCATCCAGAGACTTGTCAACACCCGCAATATATTTGTCAGTCAATTTTTGTATCGATTCTTCACCACGTCTGGCGTCATCTTCAGATACTTTTTTATCCTTGAGTAATTCTTTAACATGGTTGTTGGCATCACGTCGTACATTACGAATAGCGACCCGTGCATTTTCACCTTCGTGTTTGACAACCTTTACCAAATCTTTACGACGTTGCTCGGTAAGAGCCGGCATGGGTACACGTATGACAGTCCCAGCTGATGCCGGATTTAATCCCAGGTCAGATATAAGTATGGCTTTTTCAATAGCGCCAACCATGGGCTTTTCATAGGGCGTGATCGTTAAGGTACGCGCATCTTCAGCAACCACATTCGCAATCTGTTTTATGGGTGTAGGAGTTCCGTAATAATCCACCATCACCTGATCGAGTAAATTCGGATGAGCGCGACCGGTACGAATTTTAACCAATTCGTTTTGCAGCGTTTCCACTGCTTTTTTCATGCGGCGTTCGGCATCTTGATTGATTTCATTAATCATTTTTTGCCTCCAGGCGTTACAGACGTGCCAATGGATTTATCAAGAATAACCTGGCACAGATCACCCTTGTTATTGAGATTAAATATACGCAAAGGCATTTTCTGTTCCTTGCATAACACAATGGCCGTTGCATCCATGACTGCCAGTTCACGCTGTAATACATCATCGTAACTGAGCGTGGTAAATTTCTTTGCCTTGGGATTTTTCTTTGGATCGGAATCATAGACACCATCAACATTGGTCGCCTTGATCAACACATCGGCTTCAATTTCAATGGCACGCAAACTGCCTGCACTGTCTGTTGTAAAAAACGGGTTGCCGGTACCGGCACCAAATATAACAACGCGGCCTTTTTCAAGATGGCGTATCGCGCGACGACGCACATAATCTTCGCATACCTGATGAATGCTCAAAGCCGACATAACCCGGCACGTTGCACCGGTACGCTCAATGGCATCCTGCATCGCCAAAGCATTTATCACCGTTGCCAACATACCCATATGATCGCCAGCAACACGATCCATACCTGCATCCGCCAAACCCTTGCCACGAAAAATATTTCCACCACCCACTACAATGGCAACTTGCACACCACTGTCGAGTATCTGCTTTACTTCCACTGCAATACGTTGTAACACCTTGGGATCAATTCCATAGGATTGATCACCCATGAGGGCTTCACCACTGAGCTTAAGTAATACACGTTTATACAAAGGAGTTGTATTTTTAGCCATATCTCATGTGGTTCCGTTGTTAGATTTTTAGAAACACTGCTGTCATTAACTCAGCTACACGTTACGTATCTTTTATTATCAACCGGCTGATACAAAAAACCGGGAGTAAACCCGGTTCTTTGTTTGATGCCAGCAATCCGTTTACACCTGACCCGCCATTTGAGCGACTTCGTCAGCAAAATTTTCCTTTTTCTTTTCTATGCCTTCACCCACCGTTATACGGTGAAAGCTGCGTACGGTGGCACCGGCTTTTTTCAATAACTGGGCCACAGTGATATCAGGGTCCTTCACAAATGGCTGACCTAATAATGTTACTTCTGCCAGATATTTGCGAATACGGCCTTCTACCATTTTTTCGATGATGTTATCGGGCTTGCCACTATCTCTGGCCTGAGCACTGAAAATTTCTTTCTCTTTTTCCAGTAACGCCGCAGGAATACTGGTTTCGTCAACACAAACCGGGCG
>JANOOU010000473.1:0-3086 GCA_031421475.1 Gammaproteobacteria bacterium
ATGCTCAACATACATCCATCATTGCTGCCCGAATTCTCCGGCCTGGATACACATCGCCGCGTGCTGGTTAGCGCTAACAAACAACACGGCGCCAGTGTGCACTTTGTTACCACGGAACTGGACGGCGGCCCGATACTGGTACAAGCTGTCATCACCGTTCATACTGATGACACCGTTAAAAGCTTGCAACAACGGGTGCATGAACAAGAACACCTTATTTATCCACTGGCCATAGGCTGGATTGCTGAAGGGCGCGTTAAATATGAAAATCACAACATTATTTTTGATGGTCAATATCTTGAAAAGCCCGTGCAAATCAGCGCAAAAAATAATCCTTAACAGCCTAGTGTTCGTCCTGGTGTTCGTCATAGTGCCAGCTGCCAGCGCGTGCGAATTACCGCAGTGGCAGGCCGTGTATACCATTGCCAAATACAGTACAGAGGTAGCCCGATTAACCATGTCATTGCAGACTAAAGACCATACGGCGCAGTATCGTTTACACAGCAAAGCAGTAGGATTACTGGCTACATTTAGCAGTGAAGAGCTCACTGAAACCAGCGAATTAAAACAAGCTGGCAATAAATCCTGGCAATTAATAAAATTTTCACAACAACGCATAAAAGACACGCAACGTCAGCAACAATTCACTGTGCAACAAACTAACGCCGAACTCATCGCTGAAGGTGTTGCCGAAAACAAACTGTTCAAACTGAACGTGCCCGCTCCGGCATGGGATCGTTCATCGGTACAGCTTGCATTAACCTGCGACTTGCTGGCAACAGACAAACCACGCCAGGCTTACGACTACAACATTATTGATAATGGACAGCTGCTTACTTATCATTTTGAATATCTTGGCACAGATAATACCCGCATAACCGACAAACAATTCGACACCTACATCTTTGAACGCATTAGCGGTGATCGCAGCACCAAATTCTGGCTAGCTCCCACACTGCAATTTATGCCGGTGCGCATGGAGCAATACAAACAAGGCAAACTGCATTTGAGCATGACGCTCGATATACCTGCTGCGGAAAAATCATGACTAGTAACCACGACATTAATGACTCTGATGACTTCAATGACGATGACATCGAAAATCAAGACGAAAATGCGTACAGCGGCCCCAGCAAGTCACAACGCACGCGCGATGCAGAAGCGATGCAAAAACTGGGCGAAGATTTAATTTTGCTCAAGAATAGTGATCTGGCTCAATTTGATTTATCGGAAACCCTGCTCAAGGCCATACGCGACGCGCGCACCATCACCAGCCACGGCGGCCTGAAACGACAACATCAATACATTGGCAAACTGATGCGCAGTATTGATGCAGAAACTATCAGCAAAAAAATGGACGCGCTGCGACACAAACACGAACTCAACAGCAGCCACTTTAAAAAACTTGAACACTGGCGTGATCGCATACTGGCTGAAGGTAATAAAGCCATTGATGAATTCATGGAGGAATATCCGCAAGCGGATCGCCAGCAACTACGCCAGCTGCAACGCAATAACCTGAAAGAACAAACGGCTGGCAAAGCCCCGGCGTCGGCGCGTCAGTTATTCCGCTACCTGCGACAGCTGGCGGAAAATAACTGATCGCCTATACTCGAAAGGCATTCTGATCTAGCGAGAGCCTACGCATGGACTTCAGCAGTATCCATAATTATTACGAACACCTGGTCACAGATTACATCATCACCGAGGTTATACCGCGCATACCCGATAAAAGCCCCGATTTTTTGCTGGATGTCGCGTGTTTTGCCTTGAGTAAATTACCGGCACGCTATATGCGCCATGAAATTGACATGGCATTTTTTATGCGCATCGAAGAACGCTTGAGAATGGTTGACGATGTCAAAACACAAGTTGAAAACGCGATCGTTTTTATTGGTGAAAACTTCAACAAAGACAATCGCTATGGCGACGATAGCTGAGACTTTATTCTGTTAGCAGCTTGTTAAAAACACTCAAACGAGATACCAATATTTTGAGTTTTTCAGCAAGCTGTTATTTCTTCACACTCTCGTCGAGTTCGCGGTAAGCCTTAACATGCTGGCCTGCAAATGCCTCGAGATCGCTAAACTGAGTAGTCAGTGCGGCATCCAACTCTTTCTCGTTAACCCGGTTATCATCAAAACTGACAACTCGATTGGCTTGTAAATCGAAGCTCTTTTTATACTCGATAAATTCTTTTGCAGTTTTTTCCTTGTAATCAGCAAATTCACGCTGAACAATTTGTTGCTGTTCCTGCGCCTGTTGTTTGTATGCATCAATATCTTGGGGCTGTGTTGTCACCACCGCATAATCTTCGCCCGGCGATTCGATATTCAGCTTGCCTGTCTGCAAGGCAATACCCTTACCCTCAGCATTATCATAAACAATAAATGTAGTGCCACGTATGCCTATAGTCGCAAAACCGGTTTTCACTTGTTTAGGCTCTTCTTTAGTACCTAATGTTTTTCTGAAGACGTAATACACCTTGCCACCCAGTTGCGATAACCAACCGGATTGCTCCACTCGCAAACTGCTTTTTTCATCCATAACGGACAAAGCGCCATCATCAAATTGCACCACCGCCTTGCCGCCATCACGGGTAACGACAGTTTCCATTTTATTCACCAGATATTGATTTTTTTCCGGTTTGCGTTCTTCGCCTTTTTCATTAATCACCACCACGTCACCCTGTACTTTAACCACTCGGGCTCGGAATTCGTCTGCACTCACGTTGGGTATGGCGAGTAGTAATGTGCTAGCAACCCAAACCCATATTAAGTTTTTCATAAACATCCTCTTAGTACACCCCTAGTAGTACACCCCTAGAACAGACCTGACAACTTGTTGCATAACGATTGCGCTTGCCCATGTTTAATATAAATAGGACTGCGCTCAGCTACGTTTTTCAACAAGCTGAATCATAGCTGACAACACGTCGCAGGCAAACAGCCGTCAGTCACTCTATTACAGACATTATTTCAGCCGTATCGTTGATCACTCGCCAGCGACCACCACCTGCAATCACGCGTGACTGCCAGGCCATGGCTCGCTCCGAAAATGAACTGGATTCGGTTAATGTCACGCCG
>JANOOU010000474.1:0-8762 GCA_031421475.1 Gammaproteobacteria bacterium
ATTTCCTGCTGTTTATCAGCAGGCAGAAATTGCTCCATGGCTTGATACTTATCCAGTAAGCCGAAAATATCTACCAGGTAATTTTGCAGGGTGGAAATATTGGAATTGATATAACCAACAGGATTATTAATTTCATGCGCCACACCTGCCGCCAATTGGCCGATGGATGCCATTTTTTCAGCTTGTAACAATTGTTCCTGCGCCTGCTGAATTTCTTTCAACAAACGGCCCTGCTCTTCTTTTTCCCTTTGTAATTGCCGGGTCAGGCGCATACGCTCACGCACATGTTCAATTTCACTCAAAAACAAATCGCCGACCATCGTTTCATTTTCATCAAATTTATCGCCAACCGTTTTATTGGCAAAATATAAAACACCTCTTACCTGCTTGTTATTATTGAATGTAATGGGGGTCGCCAAAAAATTATTAATATCCGGGTGACCCAGTGGCAGGTCTATTGAGCGAATGAGCTCGCTGACCTCATTAATAATCAGCGGTTGACAGTCGTTTGCAGCAAAAGCCGGAGACAGCGCGGCCAGCATCGGGATATAGTCCTGCGACTGATACCTAGTGTCATCAGAAAATCCCTGGCAATAAAGCTCGGTGATCAAGCCACGGCCATCCACAAAAAATAATACAGCAATACGTGCGCTGGCAGCACACCTAATTTCATTCAGCGCATCACAATATAATTTTTTTTTGGTCTCAGCCGATTGTTTGCCGGTTTCATCAATTTCATTTAACCGGGTCAGCGCTTCGCTCACAAACAGTGCCCGCATATTGGCGTGACCCAAGGCAGTAATTTGGATGTTTTTGGAATACAGCTCATCACGCACAGCCGTTAATAACTTATCAACAACCATCACCAACATTTTAGGCAGGCCATCTTCCGCTTTCAGATCAACTGTCCAGCCTTTGTCTTTGGCCATAAACAATTCTTTGATGAGTTTTTCCACAACACGACGCGGCAAGACAATTTTTTCATCTGGCGACGCAGCAGGTGCTTGATTGGGTTCCGCCACAGCAATGCCCTTGCGAGATTGAATACCGTCATATTTATAGTCCAGTTTAGCCTTGCCACAATCCCGACAGGCTGCTCCGCTAAAGCCATTGTGTTTATAGGTTCCCGTTGGCGCGCTGCTCCCTCTACAATGCCCGCATCGCTAACCCCTAATCGCCATGCAGAGCAGCCACACCTTCAAGCCTGAAGAATATTTTATTCGCGACGAACCCTACTACCAGCCGATTGGTGAAGAAATCGAGATATTTCTCGCGGCCTACCAGCAACAATTGCCGATTCTGCTCAAAGGGCCCACCGGCTGCGGCAAAACCCGGTTTATGGAACACATGGCGTGGCGTCTGCAAAAACCGTTTATCACGGTATCGTGCCCCGACGATTTAACCGCGTCCGATCTGGTGGGCCGGTTTCTGGTATTCGGCGGCGAAACCCGCTGGGTCGATGGACCGCTGGCACGTGCGGTACGCTATGGGGCTATTTGCTACCTTGATGAAATTGTTGAAGCACGTAAAGACACCACCTTGGTCATTCATCCGCCACTTCACTGAATTATTTGCCGATGTCGAAGCGCGTACAAAATTATTAATTACCTTATCCGACGGCAAGCCCGAAGATTACGATGGCTACCGCGGCGAATACGGCATAGAAGACACCCGTATGGCTTTGATGGAAGCACGCCGTGAAGGTTGCATCCATTCTGCATTACCATCGACCGCGAAGCACCTGGCTATTTACAACACATGTACGGTGCGGCAAACTACGTTGTCATTGATGATATAGACAAATTGCCACTAAAGTGGCGGACATCTACCGGCACATTACCCGTTAAATATGAACAAACGTTTTAACCACAGGCATCACCTCATTATTTTCAGCATCCTGCTGTTTATTGCCGCGCAATACAGCGCGGTGGTGCATGCCAGCGGGCATTATTTTCATACGCCGGATAAGTTGTGTAAGGTATACAGCGCCATCGAACACGACAAAACCGGTATTGTTACTCACAACATTACAATCCCTGTAATTTCTGTTCATGCGCAACCTTCTGTGCATAAAAATCATATCGTAACAACTGCCTACTTTATCTTCCTGCCATCTCGCGCACCACCTCGCGCTTAATCACACGCTACAGCCAACAGTTTTAAATAACCCGTAAGGGACAGGCACGCCTTTTTGTTCACGCGAATCATTACAGCGTGCGCCAAAAAACATACCGCCTCCTACGAAAATTATCTGCAGTGACTGGTTCTCGAGGCAAACATGAAACGAATTTATTTAATGCCATTATTATCAATGATGTCATCACCTTGTGTTTATGCGGCAGGTGACGCATACAACCCGGCCATGAGTTTAATACTGGACGGACGTTACAGTGATTATTCAAATAATCCGGCCAACTATTCATTACCTGGCTTTCAACCCGGAGAAGAAGCCGGGCTGGAAAGCGCCGGATTTGTATTAGGTGAATCTGAAATCACGCTCAGCTCAAATATTGACAGTTATTTTTATGGTCAAGCCACTCTCGCATTTGCCGATTCCGCAGCCGTTGAAGAAGCTTACATACAGTCGGTTGCAATGGGCGATGGTTTCACTCTCAAATTCGGACGCTTCCGTTCATCATTTGGTTATCTTAATGCGCAACACCCTCACGCCTGGGATTTTGCCGATGCGCCGTTGATGTATCGCGCATTATTCGCCAACGCACTAAAGGATGATGGCTTGCAAATTAATTATCTGCTGCCTGCCGATTTATTCATCCAAATCAGCGCCGAATTATTTAGCGGCAATACATTTCCGGCGGGTGGCAATATTGACGGCGGTGTCGGCGCATCAACCTTGTCATTAACATTCGGTGGCGATATGGGCACGGATCACGCCTGGTTATTGGGTGTTTCACACTGGCAAGCCAATAACATAGGTGAACGACTTGACGTCGCAGACAACAGTTTTAATGGAGATAGCAAAATACATGCGCTGAATGTTGTGTACAAATGGTCGCCTCATGGCAATCCTCTGGAACGCAATTTTAAATTACAAATGGAATATTTCAAACGTGCAGAAGATGGCGTGATAACAGATGCCATCAGTACCAATCCATCAACCTATAACGGCGAACAAAATGGCGGCTATGCACAGGCCATTTATCAGTTCATGCCGCGCTGGCGAACCGGATTACGGCTGGATCAACTCAGCGCCGATAACACAGGAAATAATCTGCTTGTACTGAGTGATGTGGGTGTATTAACCAACGGTCATCAACCACAACGCAGCAGCGCCATGATTGAATGGATTCCATCCGAGTTCAGCCGAATACGGTTGCAATACAATACCGACCAATCTGCTGCGGGCAGCACCGATAAACAAATCTTTGTGCAATATACATACACACTGGGCGCGCACGGCGCACATCAATTTTAAGGCAACCATCATGAAAACAATTCAGTCATTATTTTTATTTTTTATTATCTCCGCCACAGCACAGGCAAATCTTGAAATATTTACCTGCGAACCGGAGTGGGCATCACTCGCCGCCGAACTGGGTGGTAACAAGGTGAATGCATTTTCTGCCACCACCGGTTTGCAGGATCCCCATCACATCGAAGCGCGACCCAGTTTGATTGCAAAAATTCGCCGCGCTGATTTAGTTGTCTGTACCGGTGCCGAACTGGAAGTCGGCTGGTTGCCTGTATTGCTCAGTAAATCCGGCAATGAAAAAATCCAGCCTGGCAAAGCCGGTTTTTTTATGGCAACGGATTATGTTGAAATGCTGGACAAACCTGTGCGGTTGGATCGTAGCCAGGGTGATATCCATGCTGGCGGCAATCCGCATATTCAAACCAGCCCACATAATATAACGTTGGTAGCCAAAGCATTGCATCAGCGAATGGTGGAACTGGATGTAACCCACCAACCCGTCTATGACACTGCTTACGAAAATTTTACGCAACGTTGGAACGCTGCGATCACCCGCTGGGAACAACAGGCTGAACCCATCAAACATAAAATATTTGTAGTGGATCATCAAAGCTGGATTTATCTCGCTCAGTGGTTGCAGCTGGACATGCGGGTGACACTCGAACCCAAACCTGGCATTCCACCCAGCGCAGACTATCTTGCCAGCCTGGTGCAAACCGTCAAACAAAAAAATATCGAAAAAATTATTTACGCGGCCTATGCCAACCCGCGCCCGGCACAATGGTTGGCAGAAAAATCCGGCGCCAGAGCTGTCGAACTGCCGTTTACAGTGGGTGGAAATAAAAACGTTACCAACCTGTTTGATTTATTCGATCACACGTTAAAGGCGTTGGTGAATTGAGATGCTGATCGACACGCTTGATCTGTCCATTCTGGGCCCGGCCCTGATAGCAGGGCTGTTAGTGCTCGCAACACATGTGCCACTGGGCATGGTGGTATTAAAACGCGGCATCATTTTTATTGACCTGGCGATTGCGCAAATTGCCGGTCTTGGCGTGATTTACGCGCACAGCCTGTCTGACGATCCCTCGAATATTTCGATCCAGATTATCGCCACCAGCAGCGCGTTATTCGGTGCGGTTTTTTTACGCTGGACCGAACGCAACTGGCCCGATATTCAGGAGGCCATCATTGGCGTAGCCTTTGTTGTTTCAGCCTGTGCCGGGATATTGTTGCTGGCCAACAACCCGCATGGCAGCGAACATTTAAAAGATCTGCTGGCCGGGCAAATACTCTGGGTGAATGATTCGCAGCTGATCAGCACGCTAATATTGTACGCCATCATACTGGGCATCTGGTTTGGCTACAAAAAATCACAATCCGGTTTGGGATTTTATTTGTTATTTGCGATTACCATTACGGCATCGGTACAACTGATGGGTGTGTATCTGGTATTTTCCAGCCTGATTATTCCGGCACTGGCGGTGCATCGATTACGCACCCGTTACAGAAAAATACTGCTGGCCTATTTGTGCGGTATATGTGGCTATGTGGCCGGGCTGGTGATCTCAACACTTGCTGACTTACCCAGTAGCCCGGTCATCGTTCTAAGCCTGACAGTTAGCGCAATTGTTTTCTGGTGGCTGGTTTCTCTTACATCACGCAAATAAAAATAATTGCAGGGTGGACAATGTTCTCGTTCCCACGCTCCGCGTGGGAATGCATATTTCGTCACACCCCCTGTTCCCGCACAGAACATGGCAGCCAGAATAAGCTCGCCCCATAAAACAATCGCCTTATCATTCGCGTTTATTAGCGTGATGTACATGGATGTACGAATGCCGCGAGCGCATGATGCGCACTACTGCATGGATGCAGGAGGTAGAGCAACGCAGGGAACGGTTGCCGAGAAGCGGCGCATTGGCGTTTTCTTTTAGCTTTTCTGTCGCGGGCATGGCCCGCTCCTACATTTCTATTTTCAATAGCTGCCCGACCGGGTAATATCCAAGAATGACTGCAAAAACTTATTACTGGTACGATCTGGAAACCTTCGGTCTCGATGCCGCACGTGATCGCATTGCGCAGTTTGCCGGTGTGCGTACCGATCTCGATCTCAACATTATTGGCAAACCCCTGACTTTGTATTGCAAAATCAGCAATGATATCTTGCCGCAACCCGAAGCCTGTCTGGTCACCGGTATTACCCCGCAAAAGACCCTGGCTGATGGTATAGATGAGTATGCATTCATTGAAGCCATTCATACTGAATTTGCCAAACCCAATACCTGCGTTGCAGGCTTCAACAATATTCGTTTTGATGACGAGTTCATGCGCTATGCGCTCTACCGGAATTTTTATGACCCCTATGCCCGCGAATGGCAAAACAGCAATTCGCGCTGGGATATTATTGACCTGGTGCGCATCACGCGCGCGCTACGGCCGGATGGCATTAACTGGCCGGTTGACGCTGAAGGCATAGCCAGTAATCGTCTTGAGCTTATCACCCAGGCCAATGGCATAACACATGAAGCGGCACACGATGCCCTGTCGGATGTCTACGCTACAATTGCCGTGGCCAAACTCATTAAACAAACACAGCCGCGTTTATATGACTATATTTCGCAACACCGCAGCAAAGATAAAATTTCTGAATTATTGAATCTGCAGCAACCAACACCGGTGTTGCATGCATCCGACATGTTTCACAGCCGGGTTTGCAACACCGCCATGGTGTTACCAGTAGCACCACATCCCACCAATAAAAACGGCATTATTGTTTATGATTTGCGTTACGACCCCACACCTTTACTCACATTAAACGCCGATGAAATACGCCAGCGCATTTATACACCGCGTAATGAATTACCTGAAGGTGTTGAACGTATACCGGTTAAAACCGTACACATTAATAAATGCCCGGTAGTTGTACCCTTAAACACGCTGGATGACACATCAGCCGCGAGACTTGATATAGACAAAACCGTACATCTGCAACACAGCAAGATAATAATAAATAATCTCCATGCCCTGCGTAAAAAATTACACGATGTCTTCAGCGAAAATATTTTCCCACCGATTGCTGACCCGGAATTAGCACTCTACAGCGGCGGATTTTTTAGCGATGCCGATCGTCAACGCATGCTACAGATACGGCAAGCACCGGCGGACAAATTAAACCTGCTGAAACTGAATTTTAGCGATGCCCGTCTCGATGAAATGTTATTCCGTTACCGCGCACGTAATTTTCCAAACACACTCAACGCCGATGAACTCGCAGACTGGCAGCTGTATCGCCAGCGGCGATTGACACAAACCGATGGCGGCGGCAGCCTGACCCTGCAAGACTTTAATCAAAAAATGGAAGAATTACTCGGCAATGAAAATCTGCCCGACAAAAAAAGAATCCTCCTGCAAACACTACAAAACTACGCAGCGGATCTGCACGGATAGCTGCCACACCGCATAGTGTGCAAGCAAAAGTAGACGAGATGATTCAATAGGGACAGCAGCAGACGGGATAAAGCAGAAAATGGCGGAAGGGGTGGGATTTGAACCCACGGAGGTATTACTACCTCGCCGGTTTTCAAGACCGGTGCTTTCAACCGCTCAGCCACCCTTCCGGAATGTGCAGTTTTCGAGAGGGCGGCAGAATACCCGAAAACATCTTGTAAAACCAGTATTCGTCTCCATCTACTCCAACAAGGTGATATCGAGGCGATGTTGCCTGACATATCCGTCGTGGTATGCTACCACCTACTAACCAACCGATCGCGAGACAGGACTACTTTATGAGTAATCAGAATATTTCTTACACCTCCAGCCAGGCCTCGGTCCTTAGCACCAACAAGGTACTGAGAAATACCTATGCCCTATTGTCCATGACATTATTGTTCAGCGCCCTCACCGCTGGCGTCTCCATGGCAGTGAATCCCCCACATTTCATCTCGCTGATCACGTCCATTATGGCCATAGGCCTGGTCTGGTTTGTGTTACCTAAAACCGCCAATACATCCACAGGCCTGTACGTGGTATTTGCCTTTGCCGGTCTGATGGGTTTTGGTCTGGGCCCTATCCTCAATACCTATCTGAACACGGCCAACGGCGGGCAGATCATCATGACGGCTCTGGGCGGCACAGGTATCATTTTCCTGGCCCTGTCTGCCTATGCCCTCACTACTCGCAAGGATTTCAGCTTTATGGGTGGCATGTTGATGGTTGGCATGATCGTGATCATTATTGCGGCCATCGCCAATATCTTCCTCGCCATGCCACCCTTGTCGCTGACCATATCTGCTGTGGTCATTTTGTTGATGAGCGGTTTCATTCTGTATGACACAGGCCGCATCATTAATGGCGGCGAAACCAACTACATCATGGCTACGGTTTCACTGTACCTGAGCATCTACAACATTTTTGTCAGCCTGCTGCAATTACTCGGCATCTTTGGCAAAGACGATTAATATTTGGCAAAGACGATTTTACAAGCCTGCCTTACAAACCCCGGTTTACCGGGGTTTGTTGTTTTAAGCCTGGAATTATTCTGAAATTCTTACTGGGAGTGATTAATGGAAACGAGTATGTTGATGAAAATTGTCTCGGCGGTGTTTCTAGGCGCCATGGTGGTTTTTTTGCTACCCCGTGCCAAACACATGCTGCAAAACAGCCCCAAGGCCGGTGAAGGTGACTGGAAAGCGGTGCTAATCCCGTTGGTTTTGCTGGTGTTATTTGTTTTATTTCTCATCACAATAGTCCGTACTTAAATAACAAATTGTCACCATGTTAATTCCAGAAGAACATCTATTCGCGCCCTTCGTACGCATACTCGGCAAAGGCCGCAAAGGTTCACGTGGCCTCACTATGGATGAAGCCTATATTGCCATGGGCATGGTGTTACGCGGCGAAGTGGAGCCGGAACAACTCGGTGCATTTTTAATGTTACTGCGCGTAAAAGAAGAAACCCCGGAAGAAGTGGCCGGTTTTGTGCGTGCTGTTCGTGATTTTATTCATTACCCGGCCAGCGCTGATGCCGATCTGGACTGGTCATCCTATGCCGGCAAACGCCGGCATTCACCGTGGTATGTATTAAGTGCGCTGTTACTCGCCCATCACGGCATACGTGTGTGTATGCACGGCGCTGAAGGTCATACCGCGGGTCGTATGTACACCTCGGACGTGTTACAACATTTAGGCGTGAGTACCAGCAATACCCTGGATGATGCACGTGAAAACATTAAACAAACTTTTTTTTGTTATTTGCCGCTGCAAACTATCAGCCCGCGTTTGAAAAAAATTATTGAACTGCGATCCCTGCTCGGCCTGCGTTCACCGG
>JANOOU010000475.1:0-3896 GCA_031421475.1 Gammaproteobacteria bacterium
CCAGCGCACTCGCATTAATGGCGCCTGCCGACGTACCGCAAATGACCTGAAACGGGTTTGGTGCGCCTTCGGGCGCCAGCTCCGCAATCGCCTTGAGTACGCCAACCTGATAGGCCGCACGGGCTCCGCCACCCGCCATGATCAGTCCATATACGATGGGTTTATCTTTAGTAGGTTCGTCTGCGTTCATAATCCGGCCGCGGTTTTTTAGTTATCATGATTATGGATGGCGATAAGACTTTCTGCTTTCCGTTGACTCGGTTTTCACGTCGTCTTGTCAGTGCGTATATCACTGGCAAACTGTTGCACGAAGAAATCAATCAACGCTCGCACCCGCTGCGGCAAATGCCGTTGTGAAGGATAAATGACATAAACCGGTATATCCATTTGCGGGAAGGCGGTTAAAATCGGTTGCAACAAACCACGCTTGATCGCATCACTACAAATAAAATCCGGTGATACCAGCACACCCAATCCATCAATGGCGGCCTGAACCAGCACATCACCATTATTAGCGCGCATTCTGGCAGGCGGCCTCGCTGTCAGAGTGGTTTCATCCGGACACGTAAATTGCCAAACCCGTGAATCCGGTATATTGCTGTAATTCAAAGCCGCGTGATGTTTGAGATCATCTGGATGCAATGGCTGCCCATGTTGAGCCAGATAAGCAGGGCTGGCACAAATAATCTGCCGCACGGTCGCCAGCCGCCGGGACATTAACGTGGAATCCGCCAGCACACCAATGCGGATCGCAAGATCCATTCCTTCTTCTATTAAATTAACAGTACGATCGTCGAGCGTAAGATCCAACTGCAACCCGGGATGTAACAACATAAATTGATCCAGCAGCGGTGCAAGATGTTTGATGCCGAAACTCAAAGGCGCTGCAATACGTAACAAGCCCTGTAAGTTAGTATGCTCACGCGCCATCGATTGTTCCGCTTCTTCGAGTTCCGCGAGTAAGCGTTGAGCCTGTATAAAAAAACCACGACCGCTATCGGTAAGACTGATGCGTCGCGTGGTACGGTGTAGCAATTGCACACCCAAGCGGGACTCAAGATCCGCCAAACGCCTGCTCACGGCAGACTTGGCGATATTCATACGTTCGGCGGTTGCACTCAGGCTGCCACTTTCGGCCACCCGTACAAAGGTTTGCATTTCTGCGTAGCGGTCCATTGTTCTGCATACCTGAACAGTTATTTGATTAAAAGCTAGTTTATTCTTTTTTTCGTAACTATAAACTGTCGCCATTCCCCACCCATGACGAAAAACAGTTCGTCAATAGGAGACCGTCATGACCCGTTTGCGCAGTGTCACCAAAATCCTGGAAGGCATGGAAACATCGGATGGTGCCGGTGTCAGCCTGCGGCGTTACATCCCCACGCCACAACTCGACATGCTCGACCCGTTTTTGTTGCTCGACATGTTCAGCTCGGATAATCCCGACGATTACATGGCCGGTTTTCCACCGCATCCGCATCGCGGTTTTGAAACCGTTACCTATTTATTACATGGCAAAATGCGTCACAAGGATAGCGCCGGTCACGAAGGCGTGATTCACTCCGGTGGCGTGCAATGGATGACCGCAGGCAGCGGCATTGAACATTCCGAAATGCCGGAACAGGACAACGGTTTGTTGCAGGGTTTTCAGCTGTGGGTAAACTTGCCCGCCAGCCAGAAAATGATGCCGCCGCGTTATCAGGAACTGGAACCGGAACAAATACCGGTTGAAGAAAATAATGGCCTGCGTATTCGCGTTATTGCCGGAGTAACCACACACGGCACCCGTGGTGCAGTGACGCAGATTGCGGCACAGCCAATTTATTTTGATGTGGAGCTGGCGGCCAATCGTGTTTTTGAACAAACACTGGGCGAACACCATGCAGCACTGGTATTTGTCATTGCTGGAGAAATAAATGTGCAGGGCGTCACCACTAACACGGTAATAAAAAACCAGCTGGCCGTGCTCAGCACCGGTACAGAATTAAAAATCACAGCACAACAGGACAGCCGTTTTCTTTTGATTGCCGGCCAGCCATTTAACGAACCGGTGGCGCGCCATGGCCCGTTTGTAATGAATACACGCGACGAAATTGAACAGGCATTTCGCGATTATCGCAGCGGCCAATTCGGCCACATCGAAGCTTGATATGCGCTGGCAGAATACAAACGCTTCCTGGGGATGGATCAGCATTTTATTTCACTGGTTATCCGCGCTGGTCATCGTGGGATTATTTATACTGGGACTGTGGATGGTTGATCTGACGTATTACGACGACTGGTATCGCACTGCACCCGACATACATCGCAGCATTGGCATGCTGCTGCTTTTTGCCACCCTGATGCGCTGGCTGTGGCGGCGTTTTAATACGCTTCCTGATGATTTACAAAACCACAAACCGTGGGAACGTCAGGCTGCACACTACGCACACATGGCTATGTATATTTTACTGTTTGCAATTCTGGTTAGCGGCTATCTGATTTCAACTGCCGATGGCCGCGGCGTGCACGTGTTTAACTGGTTTGAAATACCTGCCAGCCTGCACGGTATAAAAAATCAGGAAGACATCGCCGGTGAAATTCATTTCGTGCTGTCGATTTCTCTGATAATTCTGGCCGTCATTCATGCGGCGGGCGCGTTAAAGCATCATTTTATTGACCGCGATAACACACTTAAACGCATTTTAGGAAAGTAATTTTGTTCAACCACCCGAGGAAATAAAGATGAAAAATATCATGCTAGCTACATTGTTATTGTCTGCAACGGCCATGCCGGTACAGGCCGCCGACTATGTCATTGACACCGAAAAGGCACATGCCTTTATCCAGTTCAAAATCAGCCATCTCGGTTACAGTTTTATACTCGGCCGATTTAACAAATTCACCGGAAATTTTTCTTACGATGAAAAAAATCCTGCTGCATCAAAAGTCAACGTCAATATTGACCCCGCGAGCATTGACAGCGCCCATGCCGAGCGCGACAAACATTTGCGCGGCAAGGATTTTTTTGATGTTGAAAAATTCACCACCGCAAAATTTGTCAGCACCGCGTATACCGAATCAGCCAATGGCAAAGCGGTATTGAAAGGTGATTTGACATTACATGGCGTAACAAAAAATATCGCGATTGATGTGCAACAGGTAGGCGCAGGAGCCGATCCATGGGGCGGTTACCGTCGCGGATTCACCGGCACCACTACGCTCACACTGAGTGACTTTGGCATCAATTACAACCTCGGGCCGGCTGCAAAAACAGTTGATATGACGCTGGTGGTTGAAGGCATCAAGAAATAAAGTTCGGGGAGATTATTTCCGTAGGGTGGGCAACATGCTGTATCGTTGCCCACGCAGCGGATTACCAAGACCAGTCACAACAGCAGCCAATTTATTTTAACCGCGTGGGCACAAAAAACGTGCCCACCCTACTCGGCTGCCTGATAATTATTTCGCGCATTTAGCTGGCTGAACGATTCAGAATTGTTATCACCCACCTTGCTCCTTCATTGCACGAAGCAGTTCTTCTTCGATCTTCTGTCGAGTACCGGGATTCAACTTTCTGGCGTTGTCTAGCCGCTGGATGAATTGCAGGTATAGCATTTTTTCAGCGTAACTCGATCCCATCGGTACGGTAAATTTTCCAAGGAAAAAACCTAGATTCGTGTAGTGCCCGCGCCCAGGGGAATCGGGTGGCGGTGCTTCCGTCACCAACTGCTCAGCCTCGGCGTAGGACTGTAGTGCTTCCAACTTAGGGCGGAACAGTTCCCAAGCTCGATGTTCTGCGTCGGCATCTTGTTGATTACGTTCTGTTCTCGTTTCTCGTCGTGTCATCAGTGACCTCCGTTTGAAATTATCTAGCGTACAAAGCAACCGGTGTGACGTGGTCTAATTAAACGGTA
>JANOOU010000476.1:0-1703 GCA_031421475.1 Gammaproteobacteria bacterium
ATGGGGCGCGGCATGGCCTGGCTGGATACCGGCACGCATGAATCGTTACTGGAAGCCTCCCTGTTTATCCAGACCATCGAAAAACGTCAGGGGCTCAAGATCGCCTGCCCCGAAGAAATCGCCTACCGTAAGGGCTACATCAGCGCCAGTCAATTAGAAGCCCTGGCCCAGCCCCTGGCAAAAAATGGCTACGGTGCCTATTTGCTGGGTATATTGAAAGAACGGATTTTTTAAATATATTTAGGGTGAATTATGAAAATACAAAAGACAGCCATTCCAGATTTGTTGATTATCGAGCCCCAGGTGTTCGGTGACGACCGTGGTTTTTTTTATGAAAGCTATAACGAGAAAAAACTGGCAGAGATGGCTGGCATCACTGAGCACTTCGTGCAGGACAATCATTCCCGTTCCGCGAAGAATGTGTTGCGCGGACTGCATTATCAGATTCAGCAGCCGCAGGGCAAGCTGGTGAGAGTAGTCATGGGTGAAGTTTATGATGTGGCGGTGGATATGCGCCGTGCATCTGCCACGTTTGGTCAGTGGGTCGGGATGCGCCTGTCTGCTACAAACAAGCGCATGTTGTGGGTGCCAAAAGGTTTTGCTCACGGCTTTCTGGTGTTGTCTGAACATGCCGAATTTCTCTATAAAACCACTGATTTTTATGCGCCTCAGTATGAGTGCTCTTTGCTATGGAATGATCCTGATCTTGCCATAGACTGGCCGTTATCCGGCGCGCCCGCGCTGTCTGCCAAAGATGCGGTGGGTGTGGCTTTTAAAGATGCCCAAACATTCCCCGGGCCATTTTCATGAGGATTCTGCTGACCGGAAAAAACGGGCAGGTGGGATGGGAGCTGCAACGCAGCTTGTCCTCCTTGGGCGAGGTTATTGCGTTGAGCCAGGCCGACATGGATCTGGCAAACCCGGATGCGATAAGAAAAATCTGCCGTGATATCAAGCCGAATTTAATTGTCAACCCGGCGGCGTATACTGCGGTGGATAAAGCTGAAACCGAGCCCGCACTGGCGCTGGCGATTAACGGCACCGCACCGGGGATTCTGGCGCAAGAAGCACAAAGCCTCGGCGCGGCATTGATACACTATTCCACAGACTATGTATTTGATGGCAGGAAAAAATACGCCCTATACCGAACAGGATATCCCGAATCCGCAGAACATTTATGGCAGCTCCAAGCTGGCGGGTGAACGTGCCATTCAGGCCGTGGATGTGCCACATCTTATTTTGCGCACGGCGTGGGTGTATGGACGGCGCGGTAAAAATTTTCTGTTGACCATGCAACGCCTGGCGCGCGAGAAACCGCTGTTGAAAGTCGTCGATGATCAAATTGGCGCTCCCACCTGGTGCCGTCTGCTGGCCGAAGCGACCGCCCAAATTGTCGCGCAGGCCATAGCTGCGCCAAGGGGGGCCGCTACCGGCATCCTGCCTATCGCGGCACTTGCGGAACCCTTCGCTAACGCTCTTCCCTGTGCGGCGGATGTGGCCGGATATATTCGGCAGCACAGCGGTATTTATCACATGACCAGTGCCGGGCAAACATCCTGGCACGGCTTTGCCAGCGCAATTTTGGGTGGTGAGGCTGGTGTGGTTTCTGGTCGAGAGGCTGGTGCGACCACACAGTTACAGCCGATCCCGAGCATTGAATACCTCACGCCTGCAGCACGTCCTGCGTATTCGGTGCTGGATAA
>JANOOU010000477.1:0-2827 GCA_031421475.1 Gammaproteobacteria bacterium
CAGCATCCGACGCTGAACATGTTTGGCCAATGGGTGGTCACCGTGGATATCAACAATGCCTTCCAGATTACGGGCAGCATGAGCTTTGGTAACAGTGGCCCGCAAATCTCAAGCACGATCGACGACGACAATACCCCAACACACCGGAAGTCCCTGTCGCTGCCAACCTGAGCCTCAGCAATAATCAAAACCTGGGGTTATGGAGTGATACGCTGGGCGGTAATGTGGTGTACGTGCAGAATGATTCCATAGCAACTAACGACCGCAACGTCACCTTCTATGCACAGGAAATTGTTTCACCATCCGATAATCTATTGGCCGCTGGCAATATCACACTGTATTGCTACGACCGCTGCCTTAAAGGTGGTTTAACACAGAATGACATCACCGCAGCCAATGGCAATGAAATGAATCTGTATTATATTTATTCCGGTACACCTTTGCAGTACACACTCACCAGCAGCAATGGCAAATTAATTCTTACCGACAACAGCAACAGTAATGCAGTGGTTTCAACGGTTGGCTTGGATCTGGGCAGTGTTCAGCACGACTGGGGCATCAGTACCGGCGAAATGGTGACCACGGCGCTGGCCGATGCCAATCAACCCTGGTTGATTTATGGTGAAGCCGTCACCCTACGCTGGGAAACCGGCAGCAATAACTGGAACCAACTGGTTACGGTAACCGATGCTCAAGGCCTGGTCGCCAGCTTCGATCGTCCGTTGCAGCTTGCCTACACCCACAGCACCGCCAACGATGCCAACGGCAGCAGCAGCCACAACGGTAAGAAGTTTATGTTGCAATACGGTGGCGTGGGTGAACTCTGGGGTTTCCCCTGGGTTGAAGATATGGAAACACGCCGCTGGCAGTCATCCGTTACGCTGGCCGATGGTGTGCAGTTAACCGATGGCAACAACACCTTCCTGGTTAAGGCCATGGAAAAACAACAGACCCTGCAAGATGACAATGCTAACTGCGGCAGTCTGGATATCAGCACTGTGTTCACTGATGTGTCATTGCCCACTGCAGCCAGTATCGGCGCCGTCAGTTTTACACTGGCAGCCAAACCGGTTGTAACCGATGCACCTGCCGTGATTGAGGGTGAACTACAGTAAGTTTTATCGGGTAACTTTGTGTGACCCCCTTGGCCCCATTTTACAAAATGGGGCTTTTTTTATGTCTGCTGATACCAGTTTTTGGTTTGCTTCACCCAGCGCACCACCAGTAACATCGCGGGCACTTCAATTAATACACCGACAACCGTGGCCAGGGCAGCACCGGAATGAAAACCAAATAAACTGATGGCCGTGGCGACTGCCAGTTCAAAAAAATTGCTGGCGCCAATAAGTGCGGACGGGCCGGCGATGTTATGCGCTTCACCTACTTTACGATTAAGCCAGTAAGCCAGGCCCGCATTAAAAAATACCTGAATTAAAATCGGCACCGCCAGCAACACAATAATCAATGGCTGATTCCAGATCGCCTCACCCTGAAATGCAAACAACAACACCAGTGTCAGTAACAACGCCACGATCGACCAGACACCGGTTTTTTGCATCGTCGATTCAAATGTGACAAGACCTTTAGCCAGTAATCGCTTGCGCCAGAGTTGCGCCAATACAACAGGAATTAAAATGTACAACACCACCGATGCGAACAAGGTATCCCATGGAATTAAAATCGATGACAAACCTAACAGCAATGCCACCAGCGGTGCAAAAGCAAAAATCATAATGCTGTCGTTCAATGCAACCTGCGACAAGGTAAACAGGGGATCACCATTGATTAAACGGCTCCACACAAACACCATGGCGGTACACGGTGCAGCAGCCAGTAAAATTAATCCGGCAATATAACTGTCGAGTTGATCGGCGGGTAACCAGGGCGCAAATACATGCCGCACAAACAGCCAAGCCAATAACGCCATGGAAAACGGTTTCACCAGCCAGTTTACAAACAAGGTTACGCTGATACCTTTCCAATGTGTTTTTACCTGATGCAACGCCGCAAAATCCACTTTCACCAGCATGGGAATAATCATCACCCAGATTAAAAACCCTACCGGCAAATTAACCTGCGCCAGTTGCATGCGGCCAATCGCCTGAAATACATCCGGCAACCAATCGCCCAGTACCATGCCCAGCACAATGCACAACAACACCCATAAGGTAAGGTAGCGCTCGAATACATTCATGGTTGCACCACCAGTGCGTTTGGCTGTGGTTTCACATTGCATTGACATGATTACAAACCCAATGCTTCACAAACAGCCGGCAATAACCGCGCCTGAATGTCATCGCGCACCCGCAAAAAACTGTCAATCGGTTCACCGTGTGGATCATGAAATGGCAGATGCAGAGTGCGTATTTTTTTCGGAAAAATCGGGCACGATTCTTTTGCGTTATCACACACCGTTACTACCAGATCAATGTCTTCGTTCATGACCGCATCCACATCTTTTGGATATAGATTATCGGTTGATAAGCCGGCCTGTTGTAAAGCCTCAATCGCGCCCGCCGCCACTTTAGATTGTGGCCGCGTACCCGCCGATAAACACCTCGCCTTGCCTTGAAGATGATGATTAACCAGCGCTTCAGCCATTTGCGAACGACAGGAGTTGCCGGTGCATAACACCAGCACGGTTGGAATTTTTTTTATCATGTTACTAACCTCAATCATTCGATGTCGGGTGGATAAGCGCAGCGCTTATCCATCCTGTTACCCATTTAAACATTCCACTCAGCAACAACCCACCGGTGTCGGCACACAACCAGACGCAGCGGTTTTTGCAGCGCCTTCCAAAGGCACACAACACGCTTCTCTAACG
>JANOOU010000478.1:0-1552 GCA_031421475.1 Gammaproteobacteria bacterium
CTGCGATCATAAAATCCGCCGCCCATGCCTAGTCGGTTGCCTTGTGTGTCAAACGCAACCAGAGGTAGCAGGATCAAATTTAATTGGCGTGCACGTAACCACAAGCGTGGATGGCAAGCCGGTTCATTAATGCCGAAGCGGTTGGGAATCAATTTGCTGGCAGGATAGTAGGGCGCAAAATAAAGCGCTCCATTAAATGGAGCCAGGACCGGTAAATACACTTGTTTGTTGTCACGCCATGCATGTTCAATTAAATACGCTGTATCGATTTCACCATCTTCCGGTAAATAAAAAGCAATGCGTCTGGCATTGCGAAATGCGGATAGATTACAAATATTTTTTGTGAGAGTTTGTGCGTGTTGTTGCTGTTCGAATTCGTTTAGCGAGCAACGTTTCTGGCGTATGCTTTTTCGTAGTTGTGCGCGATTGAGTGGATGTTGTGTTGCGTGCATTGAATAAGAGAGGAGGGTGCAACCGCAGATGCCGTAGCAGAATTCACGACCCTTGAACCGGAGGTTCAAGTGGGAACATGCGCCAGCTCATCAGGCTTCCCGTTCGAGACGGTATTGCACACAGGGCCGGACTACACAATTCCCGGGGTCATGGATTAAGGCTCAAGGGGTGTGTGATATCGCATACAAACACCGCAGAAGCACCCAAACTTTTTTCTCAGTTGTTAAATGATTATTTAAAATAATGTATTCAACAAACTGTAATAATCGTTAATGTTGTCGTCGTTAGTAATAGGTTATCAGATCAAACGATATTGTTTGTTGATCTGAGTCTATGATACTTCAATTTCGCGCAGTGCAATATCAATTTTCTGTTGCAGATTGCCCAGTCTTGAATCGAGATCGGTATAACCTTGCTGGAATTCCTGATGATGCAGCAATTCATGCGCCATATTGAGCGCCGCCATAATGGCAATGCGCTCTGCACCAATGATAACACCACGGCTGCGAATTTCATTGAGGCGACGATTCAGGAAATCCGCCGAGGCGCGCAGGGATTCCTGTTCTTCCGTCGGGCAGGAAACGCGATAATCCTTATCCAGTATCTTAATGTTGAGGCTGCCGGACTCTTTACTCATGAAATATCAGGTTGCAGTTTCCATGGCCTTGAGGCGCGCAATCATTTGTTCAACTTGGGTGCGCACCTGTTCTTTTTGTTCAACTAAACCCGTCTTGTCCAGCTTCATGTTATGGAGTTGGGCTTTAAGGGTGGCATTTTCGGTGGACAGGCGCTGAACCAGGCGGAGCAATTCTTCCGTTTTGCGTTCCAGGGCGTCAATGTTCTGTTGCGTGGATGTGTTCATGGCGTAAATATAGTTCTTACTCCAGAACAAGTCCATCTGCGTGATAAACTTCGTGTAGCAGTTAACACGAGGTGGTTATGGCCGAGCGCCCTGATTATTACAGTTTGCAGCAAGCCTTGCATCTGGCCGAAGCCGAGCTGGTGGCCGCCGAAGCGCACGGCGTATTGTGCGGCATGTCTTGCGCCGCAGGCACGGTGCCGCTGGAATCCTGGTTAACGCAGGTATTTGAGGTACTGG
>JANOOU010000479.1:0-10053 GCA_031421475.1 Gammaproteobacteria bacterium
GTATCCAGCAAGCGTATCAGCAGCAGTATCTTGAACTGGTATCGGAGCAAAAGCTGCTGTCTCAGCGTATTGCGACATTTTCACTTGAAGCAGCGGCTGGTAAGGAAACGGCCTTTGCACAGCTCGAAAAATACCGTAACCGGTTTGACGAAACACTGAAAATTTACGCGAACGGCAATCCTGATCGCGAATTGCCGCCCTTACCGGCTTCTTTGCACGGCGCAGTAGCTGAAGTGCAAAAAGTGTGGCAGGGAGATCCCAAAATTAGTAATGACACCAATGGTTACCGCAACAATGTAAATCGCATTATTGCAGGTAAGTTAGCAATCTCGGAAGTCGGTGAATTCGTTTTGGTTATTCAGGAATTTATTCCGCAATTACTGTCATTTTCGGAAGAGGTTGTAGACCTGCTGGTTGAGCGAAATGCCAATTCTCATCAAATCTTCATGGCCAGCCGTCAATTGATGCTGGCGCAACGAATTGAAAATAACATGAACCGCGTATTGGCGGGTGGTGAGGGCGCTGCCGCCGCCGCCGACCGCTTTGGTCGTGACGCATCGCGTTTTGGTAGCGTGCTTGAAGGTATGTTAAAGGGCTCCAAAGAATTGCGTCTGGATGAATTTAAAGACGAAGTGGTACGCAGCAAATTACGCGAAGTCGCCATGTTGTTCAGCTCGGTGAGTGATCATGTTGAAGCGATTCTGGAGTTATCACCCGATTTGTTTGATGTAAAAACAGCGGCAGACCGTGTTGAAAAACAAGGTGCAAGTTTATTGATTGAAACCGAAAAACTGGAAAGAGAAGTTGTTAACCGCGGTGAACTGCTGGAAGTTTGGCGCTTCGCCGGGTTTTTTGCAGGTGGTGTGGCGGTAGTCGTGATCATTGTCGGTGGTATCTTGATGGTGCGCGATGCCGGTGAGCGCGAGGATGCGGCACTGGAGCAAAATCGCAGAAATCAGCGTGCAATTTTGCGATTGCTGGACGAGATGGCCAACCTTGCAGAAGGCGACTTGACAGTACATGCCACGGTGACCGAAGAAATTACCGGTGCAATCGCGGACTCTGTGAATTATGCAATTGATGCTTTACGCAGCTTGGTAACCACTATTAATACGACGGCAGTAAAAGTGTCGGCCTCGGCTGAAAAAACCCAGGCAACAGCGTTACGTCTTGCTGATTCCAGCACCCATCAGGCGCGCGAAATTGCTTCGGCGAGTGCTGCCATTACGGATATGGCCGACTCGATGGAGTCGGTATCAAAAGAGGCCATTGTATCGGCTGATGTAGCGCATCGCTCACTCGAAATAGCGCAGAAAGGTGCATCGATAGTACGCCGCAGTATTCAGGGTATGGATACGATTCGTGAGCAGATTCAGGAAACATCAAAGCGTATCAAACGATTGGGTGAATCTTCACAGGAAATTGGTGACATCGTTGGCCTGATTACAGAAATTGCGGATCAGACAAACATTCTGGCATTGAATGCAGCGATTCAGGCGTCCACTGCGGGTGAGGCTGGTCGCGGTTTCGCGGTGGTTGCGGATGAAGTACAACGCCTGGCAGAACGCGCCGGTAATGCGACCAAACAGATTGAAGCGTTGGTAAAAACCATTCAGGCAGATACCAATGAAGCAGTGAGTTCAATGGAGGCCAGCACATCCAACGTGGTGAGTGGTGCCAAGATGGCCGAGGATGCAGGCGGAGCCTTGATTGAAATTGAAAGTGTTTCGAATGAGCTGGCAGAGTTGATTCGCGGTATTGCAAACTCGGCCAGTCATCAGGCTTCTGTTGCGGTAAGTGTTTCCAACACCATGAATGTTATTCAGGAAATTACACTGCAAACATCAGAAGGTACAGAAGAAACATCGGCCTCAATTGGAAAATTGAGCGGGATGTCGAACGAGCTGCGTAAATCAGTAGCGGGTTTCAAACTGCCGGACTCCGGTTCACATGTTGAAACGGTGATACTTAATGGATAAGCGTGCGTTGATTATTTGAAGAATGACAATGAATACAGAGGATACTGTTGAATATAATTCGTTGCGTTGGGTCAAGAAAGAACTTGATCTGATCCTGCACGAAGCCCAGGCATCGCTTTCGGCTTATGTCGAAGACACCAGCGATGTTAATCGTTTGCGCGAGTGTATTGAACACCTGCACATGGTGCACGGCACTTTGCAAATGGTTGAATTGTATGGAGCGTCACAGCTAGCCGAAGAAATGGAGTACGTGGCAACGTCCATTCTGAAAGGCGAGCTGGAAAAAACCGACGATGCCTATGATGTGTTGATGCGCGCCATGTTGCAACTGCCGGACTATCTGGAAAGTTTACAAGCTGGCAATAAAGATGTGCCATTAGTATTGCTACCCCTGTTAAACGATTTGCGTACAGCACGTAACGCAAGTTTGTTGTCTGAAAATGTTCTATTTTTTCCGGATATTGATACCGTTACATTTCAGACGGATGACTTTGTAGCCAGTATTGCTTCGGGCCAGTTATTGACGCAGGCCAAAAAATTACGCCCACATTATCAGGTTGGTTTGCTCGGTTGGTTGAAAGGCCAAAAACCTGTAGCCAGTTTAAAACGCGTACAAGCTGTATTAATTGAACTCGAAAAAAATTCTGTAGATGTTGCCATTCGACGTTTGTGGAGTATTGGTGCGGCCTTAACTGAAGGCTTGTTAAATGATGCTGTCGATGCCAGTGTCAGCGTGAAAATGCTGATGGGGCAGATTGATCGGAATATTAAAAATCTAATTGATATGGGTGAATCGGCCTATGCTAAAAAGGTGCCTGCAGAATTACTAAAAAATTTACTGTACTACATAGCGCGAGTTAACAAAGATTCTGAACGTGTTAATAAAGTCAAGAAAACGTATCAACTGGCAGAACTTTTGCCAGGTGATGCAGCGCTTGAGGAAGTACGTTCCGGTTTGGGCGGCCTTAATATTGAATTGTTGCGTACCGTCTCACAAGGTATACGTGAAGATTTGTTGGAAGTAAAAGACGCTCTCGAAATTTTTATGCACAGTGAATCACGCGATGCAGAGCGCTTAAACGGCATGCCTGAATTGCTTGGCAAAATTGGCGATACCTTGTCGATGATTGGTCTGGGTGCTGCCAGAGAACAAGTGATGGGGCAGCGCGAAAAGATTAGTCAATTACAAACGGCCAGCCCGAAAACTCTTGAAAATGATGTGATGTCTATTGCCGGTGTGTTGTTATCGGTAGAAGCAGAGTTGAACAATTTTATTGCAAGCCGCTCGGGTGCCGGCGAAAAAGCAGGTCAACAACGATTTGCAGATCTTGCCGGAATGCCAGAAGGCGAATATACAGAAGTGCTGGGTGCTGTTATACGGGAAGCCCTGCAGGCATTTAGCGATGCACGCCAGGCGATCCTCGGATATCTGGAGAATCCACGCGATACAGATTTACTCAAGCTGGTACTGAAACGAATCGAAGAAGTACGTGGCGCCATGTTCATGCTGCCTATCAAACGACTTGAGCCACAATTGCAAACACTGGCAAATTATGTTTCGCAGGTATTATTAAAAGGTAACGTGCCTGATCGCAAGGCACAAGATGATGTGGCTGATGTTGTTACCAGTATTGAATATTATCTGGAAGCTATGGATGAGGGCCGTCCTGATCTGGAGTTGTCGTTTACGACGGGCACCAATGCGGCAGAGCGTTTAAATAAGTTAATTAACAAACAAGCTGCTTCTGCGCCGGATAAAGCCCCGAGTGTTGCAAACAAAACGAAACAGGTATCGTCTGTTATCGCCACACCCGAGCACATAGGTCAGGCAGAAGAAATGTTTCTGTCCGAGCCGGAAATTGAATTAACACCGGTTACACCCGCCACGCAAGCCGCACAATCCGCCGCAGATACAGCCAAGCCTCGCCAGCAATACGCTATTTTGGGCGATGATGCAGATGAAGAAATTCTGGAGATATTCATCGAAGAATCATTAGAAGAGCTGGCGTCTCTTAGTGAGCAGTATCCAATGTGGAAAAGGGAGCCGGGGAATACAGAAGCCTTAACGACTATTCGACGTTCATTTCACACCCTAAAAGGGAGTGGCCGCTTAATAGGTGCGCAATTGATTGGTGAGTTTTCATGGGTATTTGAAAGTTTGCTGAATCGCATCATTGATAAAACACGTCCGGTTAATCAAGATGTTTATGATGTATTGGATGAGGCTTTGGGTGTATTGCCACAACTGATTGAGCAGCTTAAGGGTAATCGCGAGCCGATCGATAATGTCTATGAGTTGATAGAGCGCGCCGAGGCGACCGGTAAATGGCGTCCAAAACAAGATACCGAAAGTGCGAGTGAGTTAGCAAAAAAGCCGGAGGTTCAGGCACCGAAAAAACCGGTAAAACCTGAACCTGAAATCGACACATCAGCTGCTGAATTACTACCAATAGATCTGGACCTGCTGTCAGATCAGGCGATGTCCGCTATTGATGCTTCGCTGGAATCGGCCGAACTAGAAATGTTTGCAGTTGATAATACGGGCTCACTCGATCTTGTTAGTGACGAAGAAACACCAGCCGAAGACCTTATAATTGATTTGAGTAACGACCTTCAGTCGTCATCCGATAGTAATGGCTATACCTTTGATATAGACAGCCTTAATCTTGATGCCGCAATGCAGGCACTCGATGCGGCTGCAGTAGATCTTGATTCAGCTGACATTAATCTGGACGATTTGACTGAAGTGGCGCCGGCAGCAAAAATCCCTGCCGATTTTTCCGGTGCGATGGGTCTCGAAATACATATGGACCCTATGTTATTTCAAATTTTTAAGGGTGAGTCTGAAGCGCATCTAAAACAAATTCGGGAGTTATTGGGCGCGCACTATAAAAATGGCACACCACTGCAAATCAGTCAGGAATTGATTCGTGCATTGCACACCTTGTTTGGTAGTGCACGTACCGCAGAAGTTGATGAGATTGCGGAATTGTGTGGTGAACTTGAAAAATATGTGCGTAAACACCAGGAGCTTGATATTCGGGACATTTCAGCTGAAGGCGTGCGCTTATTGGATGATGTAAGTCAGTCTGTAAGCCGTATGTTGGCCTCTCTGGAAGACCCTTCAAATGCATTGCGTTCAGATTCTGTATTATTAAATCGTATACGTTCACTTTCTGAAAAAATGGCTGTATCAACAAGCGCAGCAAAAAATAAAGCCAGCTCGCAGCAATCATTATCCCGGCAAGACGCCACTAAACCAGCAGTGATAAAACAAAAGGCGCAGGAATCACTGGTATCGTACAGTGATGTAGATGATGAGTTAGTCAGCATCTTCCTGGAAGAAGCGGAAGAGTTGGTAGATAGTTGTGAAAACAGTTTGCAGCGGTGGAATAATAATAATAGTGATTCTGAAAGTGTAATGGACTTGCAGCGCCAGCTGCACACCTTAAAAGGTGGCGCTCGTATGGCGGATCTGGCTCCCATCGGAAATTTATCGCATTCACTTGAATCACTGATTATCGCGGTAAATGAAGGTCAACTTGCATTTACGCGCGATATGGCGAATGTTTTGCACGAAGCAATGGACAGACTGTCTGACATGTTGGCGCGGGTTAAAGTCAGAAAACCTATTCCGACTGCTGAAAATTTAATTGCCCATATCGAAGGTTTGCGTCGCGGTGAGTCGAGTACTTTGCCCAGCAAAATGCCTGATGCAGAAGACGATGAGGAATCTGAGCCTGTAGTTGATGAGATGGCAGCAATAGAGCTGCTAGAAGATGTATCCGAAATCAATACACCGGATGATGATGTATTTGACCTGGTGAGTGATACATCGGAAGCGGTTGAAATTGAAGATGAGTTTACAGAGTCGCCAGAACTTATATTTGAAGACGACGTTACAGCAGTAACAACTGAAAATATTTTTGTCGAGGAATCGCCTCAACAAACAAGGGCACAGGAAGCAGATAATAACTTTGAGGAAGAGCAGGTTACTTTTCAGTTAGAGCGTGATGACAAGCCTGCTAACGACGAACAGGAAGAAGTTAAATCAGGCGTTGCACACGAACAGGTTCGTGTGCGTGCAGACTTGCTGAACAGCCTGGTTAATAACGCAGGTGAAGTCAGCGTCTATCACGCCCGTATGGGACAGCAAGTTACAAAATTTACACACAATCTTTCAGAAATGGCGCAAACCATTTCCCGTTTGCGCGACCAGTTGCGCAAAATGTCTATCGAAACCGAAGCGCAAATTCTATCGCGCTATGAAAAAGAATCCGATCAATATGATGAGCATTTCGATCCATTGGAAATGGATCGATTCTCGGCTATGCAGCAATTATCACGTGGATTGCAAGAATCTGTAGGCGACATGGAAAGTATTCGTGACCTTCTTGCAGAAGGTGTGCGTGACGCTGAAACGCTGTTGTTACAAGAATCCCGAGTCAGTACCGAGTTGCAAGAAGGTTTGATGCGTACGCGCATGGTACATCTTGGTGGTTTGGCTACACGTTTGCGGCGCATTATTCGTCAAACAGCGCGTGAGCTGGATAAAGATGTAGATATGGATTTTATTGGTGAAACCAACGAGGTAGACAGGACTGTACTCGATCGAATTGTTGCACCCCTGGAGCATATGCTGCGCAATGCTGTTGCGCATGGTATTGAGTTGCCTGCTGCGCGTCGCGCAGCGGGTAAGCCCGAGGCAGGACATGTCACTATTATTGCTGATCGCCTCGGCGGAGAAGTTATTATCAAGGTAACAGATGACGGCAATGGTATTGATGTAGTTGCGGTACGCAAACGTGCTATTGAACACGGTATGCTGGATGTAAATAATAAGTTATCGGATCACGATATTTTGCAATTTATTATGAAACCCGGTTTCAGTACCGCGGAAAAGGTTACACAAATTTCCGGCCGCGGTGTCGGTATGGACGTAGTAGATCGGGAGATCAAACAGCTTGGCGGCGCGCTTGAAATAGAAACGATTCAGGGCAAGGGCACAACTTTTACAATTCACTTGCCACTTACCCTGGCAATTAACCATGCATTGATGGTAAGTATTGGCGAAGATGTGTATGCAATACCATTGAATAGCATCGAAGGTGTTGTACGTATCTCAGGCCCTGATTTGCAATCATTTTACGACAGTGGCGATGCATATTACGAATTTGCCGACACGCGTTATCAGTTAAAACATCTTGGTAAATTGTTGCTGGGAGAACAACCTAATTATGCGCGCAGCGGGCAATTATTTCCGGTGTTGTTGGCACGAGTTGGTGATCAACGCATAGCCATGCACGTAGATGAATTGATGGGCAGAAGAGAAATTGTTGTAAAACCTGTAGGACCTCAGATCAGCACCATTAGAGGGATTTCAGGCGCCACTATTCTGGGTGATGGACGCGTTGTTCTGATTCTGGAAATGAATAGTCTGTTGCTCAGTGAAATGACACACCGTGTTCTCGAAGATCAGGTTGTTGAGCAGGTTATGACGGAAGATGTCGTCGTACCAGAAATCGAAGAACAACACATTCCGTTAATAATGGTTGTTGATGATTCCATTACTATTCGAAAAGTGACCGAGCGTGTTTTAACGCGCCATGGCATGAAAGTTATTACCGCTAAAGATGGTGTTGATGCAGTTGCAAAGTTACAGGAATACATGCCGGATGTGATGTTGCTCGATATTGAAATGCCGCGTATGGATGGCTACGAAGTTGCTACACATGTACGTAATGATTCACGCTTGAAACATCTGCCAATCATTATGATTACCTCGCGAACCGGCACCAAGCATCGCGACAAGGCTATGGAAATTGGTGTGAATAAATATCTAGGTAAACCCTATCAGGAAGATGATTTGATGAAAAACATTAACGAGCTACTGGGTTGAATGATGTATGAGTGAGCAACCTGAACAGATCAGATGCGTCCTGCTAAAGATTAATGAGAATGTATTGATGCTGCCAAATTCAGCATTGGTGGAGATTGTTCCTGTACGTAATATTATTAATGTGGCGAACAAGCCACGCTGGATGCTGGGCTATCTCGATTGGCGCGGTAATTCTGTCCCGCTAGTGGCATTCGAAACGATGGATGGGGTACGCATGCCCAGTTTGGCAAATCTTGATGTGCGTGCTGCAGTTGTTTATGCAATTGGGGATGATAAAAAAATTCCCTTTATGGCATTCCTCGTACAAGGTGTACCACAGGTTGTGAATGTAACCGCAGACGAAATTGAGGTCGATGCAGTGTCAGTTACACACCCGGCGGTGTCCCAAAAAATATTATTAAAAGGCACACAGGTGAGTGTTGTTGAAATGCTAAAGCTGGAAGGCATGATCAAAAAAGTAATGACGCATTAACGAGCGTTAGTCGTAGAGTCATACCTCAGGCCAAATCCCCCCGCAATGTTTGTAATGCAGCAATTGCAGCAATCGCAGCCGTTTCGGTACGTAAAATTCTTGGCCCCATACGTACTGCCTGAAAACCATGTTGTTGTGCTAACTCGATTTCTTGTGCGTCCAGTCCACCTTCCGGGCCAATTAAAAGTGTAATGTGTTTATCAGTTGATGAAATATTGGGCAAAGTAGTGGCGGAGTCAGGACTGAGGGTAAGTTTTAATCCTAGATCGGGTGTACAGATAACGTCTTTGAGTTTGATTGCGTCGGCTAGTTGGGGGAGCCGGGTACGCCCGGATTGCTCACATGCGTTGATGAATATGACTTGCCAATGAAGATGTTACTTCTCGCTCCGTTCACCTATTATATTTAACACATTTCGCTGGCATAACACCGGTACAATTTTATTTACACCGAGTTCAACGGCTTTCTGAATGCATATATCCATACGCTCACCTTTGGATATACCTTGCAGTAAAGTAATGTTGAGAGGTGATTCCGTATCGCGTTCAATAAAGTTATTTACCTGCACGTAAACAGATTTTCCCTGTAACGAAAGTGTTGCGTGGTATTCACCGCCTTCGCCATTAAAGAGAATAATGTCCTGATGACTCTTCATACGTAACACACGTGAAATATGGTGTGCGGCTGATTTTTCCAGCTCAATCTTGAGTCCTGTAGCGAGGGAGGTTGCCAGATAAATGCGTGGAATTCTCATGGTACTAGTGTGTGAGATTATTCCAGATGCGCAAGGTGGCATCTGCCTGATTCAAGGTATAAAAATGCAAACCGGGTGCCCCTTCTGCCAGCAGTCGATTACATAATTCAGTTACCACATCCGCACCATACGCTTTGATAGACTCAATATCATCACCATAATCCAGCAGACGTTTGCGCAACCATGCAGGGATTTCCGCACCACAGGTATCAGAAAATCTGGCCAGGTTTGAAAAGTTTGTGATAGGCATAACGCCGGGTGTTATAGCGATGTTAATGCCCTGCTTCTCACAGCTTTCTACAAAGCGTAGATAGGCATCAATATTGTAAAAATATTGCGTAATGGCGGTATTGGCACCCGCTTCTACTTTACGTTTGAAGTTCTGTAAATCGCTGGATGCTGATTGCGCTTGCGGATGAAATTCAGGATAAGCCGCCACTTCGATATGAAATGTGCTGCCGTATTGCTGGCGAATAAAGCTGACCAGTTCATTGGCATAGTTAAAGTCGCTTTTTGATACAGTGCCGGAAGGCATATCACCACGTAAGGCTACAATGCGATTAATGTTTTGTGCCTTGTAGCTTTGCAGTAGTTCTGTTAATTGCTCGCGCGTAGAGCCGATGCAGGATAAATGCGGCGCCACATTGACGGAAGATTGCTTGTAAATTTGAGTGACAGCTTCAAACGTGCGTTCGCGTGTTGAGCCACCCGCACCAAATGTTACAGAGAAGAACGCAGGATTAACAACGTCTTGTAGTTCTTTGCTCACAGCAATGAGCTTTTCCATGCCCTGTTCTGTTTTAGGTGGAAAAAATTCGCAACTAAAAGAGCGCGGGAGATTTTTTTGGGATTGCATGATACTTGCTCCGGTTATGACAGGGGCTGGTCTGATGCCCGCCCCTGTTCATGCGTTCATGCTTTTGGGCACCTCTAAAAATGCACTTTTTCC
>JANOOU010000480.1:0-2428 GCA_031421475.1 Gammaproteobacteria bacterium
TTGAATCTGCGTAAATCTGCATAATCTGCGGATTTAAGTCAGGTAGAGGGAGGGGAGGCACGTTTTCCGTGCCCACGCGGTACACTTGCCTGTCTGTCGCGTATAATCCACGGCGTGCTGTAATCAGAGCAATCCGTAGTCCGGTGGATATTTTGCCATGCCAAGTATTTATAGTATTAAGCCCGCTTTTCAGCGGGTGCTGCAACCGGCCTGTAAATTCCTGTACCGTGCCGGGATTACACCCAACCAAATAACAGTCGCTACATTCTTTGCATCGGTTGCAATGGGGGCCTGGCTGTACATTTCAACCGATAATAAAATGCCTTACATGGTATTACCGTTATTTCTTTTTTTACGCATGGCGGCGAATGCACTGGATGGTATGTTGGCTCGGCAATATGATTTGGCATCAGAAGCTGGCGCCTTGTTAAATGAAATATGTGATGTGCTTGCCGATGCAGCGCTCTACCTGCCTTTTGCGATTATTTCAGGTATACAGCCGATTTTAATCATTGCCATTGTGATTCTGGCAATGGTCAGTGAAGTGGTCGGCCTGGCCGCTATAACGATTGGTGCGCAGCGCCGGGTAGATGGGCCTATGGGTAAGAGTGATCGCGCGGTTGCTTTCGGTTTTGCAGCGCTGTTATACGGCTTTGGGTTTATCTCTGCGGAAAAATTAAATTATTTATTGGTGGTGGTCTGGGTGTTGCTGCTGTTTACTATTATCAATCGTTATAAAAACGCATTAAAAGAAGTACGTTGAGTGAGCTACGGAAATTTGGGTCTGTTGTATGGTTTGACGCTGGTTAGTGGCCTGCTTGTATTTGCAACGGTAGTGGCCTACTTGTTTGATCAAAAGTGGCCATCCGCTGAAAGCGTTAACACCCTGCGTCGTATCCATACGTGGTGGATAATCTCAGTCTGTTTTTTTGCTGCATTATTGGCAGGGCCGCTGGGGCTTACTGTGTTGTTTTGTCTTGTGAGCATTCTGTCGCTGGCGGAATTTGTGCAGCTTAACGGTGATTTCGAGAATAAGAAATTGATGCAGATCGTGCTAGGAATGGGTGCGGTGATTCACTACGCCATTGTGTATTTTGAGGGCGGGTTACTATTGATCTTGCTGACAGGTGTGGTTGTTACTACGTCGATTTTTTTGATATCGCGCTTTACCATGAGCAGCTTGTTGAAAAACGTTTTTAACGCTGAAGCGACAACGCAGATTATTTTTCAACAAGCTGCTCGTCAATATGTAAGTATCATACTCGCATATCTTCTGCTGGTAGTCGGCTTGAGTTGTGTCGTTGAGCTCGCGTTACCGGAAATGGGTGACACAGCTGTTGGACAAGGTATGCTGATCGTCCTGCTACTGGTTTTGCTTACGGCAATGAATGACATAGCGCAATATCTTTGGGGTAAACGTTTTGGGAATAAAAAAATATGCCCAAAAATAAGCCCGAATAAAACCTGGTCAGGTTTTATCGGCGGTGTTGCAACCACCGTTATTTTGACGGCCGTGTTTTTCTCGGCGATGCCTGCCATGGCGTTGAGTACGAGTATTACGATTGGATTCTTAATCGGTGTGGGTGGATTCCTGGGGGATATCGTTATCTCATTGTATAAACGCCGTGTAGGGGCTAAAGATAGCGGGACGCTTTTGCCAGGGCATGGCGGATTACTGGATCGTGTTGACAGCCTGTGTTTAACAGCGCCATTACTTTATCTGTATATAACGTGAGGAAATATTTTGAATGATCAATTAGGGAACGAAGGCTTTTTCACGAGCTTTGATGGGGTAGAGCTGTTCTATCGTCATTGGATATCGTCAGCGTCCGGTAAAAAAGCCGTTATTCTGCTGCATCGTGGCCACGAACATAGCGGGCGTGTCGCCAGTCTTTTTCATGATTTGAATCTGGACGAGTTTCAGGGATTCTCTTATGACATGCGTGGCCATGGCAAGTCTCCCGGTGAGCGCGGTGTGGCAGAAAATTATGGCGTTCTGATTAAAGATCTGAATGCATTTATGAATCACATTCGGGATCATCACGGCATTGCAACAACCGATATGGCCTTAGTGGCCAACAGCGTGGGCGCAGTGAACGCGGTGACCTGGCTGCATGATTACGGTGTGCAGGTGCGTTGCATGGTGTTGGCTGCACCCGCTTTTCGCATAAAACTCTATGTGCCGCTCGCCATTCCGGGTTTGCGTTTGTTATCACGTATTAATAACCATGCCATGGTTACAAGCTATGTGCGCTCCAGTATGTTGACACACGATGTTGCGCAGGCTAAAAGTTATGACGACGATAAACTCATTACGCGCAAGATATCCGTTCGCGTTTTGCTGGGACTTTACGACGCCGCCACCCGCATTCTGGACGATGCCGGATCTATTGATGTGCCAACGCTGGTGATTTCTGCGGGGGCTGAT
>JANOOU010000481.1:0-1850 GCA_031421475.1 Gammaproteobacteria bacterium
TATGAGTCGGCACTTGTCTCGCCCGATACAGCAACTTGTTATTGCCAGTCAGGAAATCGAGCGTGGTAATTACACTTACCGTTTGCGTGAAGAAAGGAACGATGAAATTGGCGATCTGGAACAGGCGTTCAACCAGATGGCTGCGGGTTTATTAAGAAAAACCCAGGTTGAAAATGCCTTTTCGCGTTATGTTGCGAGTAATGTAGCGCGCAAGATTATGGAGACGCCCGACCAGATTGAGCTGGGTGGCAGACATGTGCAAGCCTCCATCGTGTTTGCAGATGTAGTGGGATTTACCAGTGTTGCCGAGAATATGGCGCCGCAAGCTGTGAGTGAGTTGTTGAATGAGTATTTTTCCTATATTTCAACCATTAGCAGTTTATACAAGGGCCATATAGACAAATTTATTGGTGATTGTGCGATGATTGTCTTTGGCGTTCCGGATGATGATTCGGACCATAGTTTTCATGCCGTAGCCTGCGCAGTAATGATTCGCAAATTGGTTATGAAATTAAATGAAACCCGCACTGCGCGCGGCATAGTACCGGTTAATTTTAAAATCGGTATTAACTCAGGGATAGTCGTGGCAGGTAATTTAGGTTCTCAGGAGCGCATGGATTACACCGTGATTGGAGATACTGTCAATATTGCTTCACGGCTATCGGATGTAGCCGGCAGTAATCAGATCGTTGTGCTGGATGAGTTATATCAACAAGATCAAATCAAACAACGCATTATTGCGCGACCGTTTCAGGTCATTCAGGTTCGCGGTAAACAAAAACCGGTTACCACCTGGTTAATTGATGATGTGAGCGGAGACGATCTACAAGTTATGCAAACACGTATAGATATAATTCTTGAGGATAAGCTCGCATCATGAATGTAGCGAGATGGCTGGTTGCATTCTTATTGGCAACACAGATTGCTTCATGCACCATTCTTCAGTCGATAGTGCACCCCCTCGACAAAAAAACCAGCGAGCGCGTAACTCAGTTGCGTAAAGATATGTTGATGCGGCGTGCTCAAGCATTGCTGCAATACGAGTCTATTTATTTTGAGCTGGAGACATTACTGCCCAAAGACCATGGCGCCATGGACGATATCAAGCAATACAAAGCTGAGCGCAGAAAACTTGCTGGTAACCTGTTTGATTGTGGTCAGCAGTCTATGGTTGAAAAGGACTACCCGCACGCAGAAGAATGCCTGGAATTGTCGAACAAGCTGGTTAGCAGCAGTGAAAAATTGATCTTGCTGGACAAAGCAAAAACGATTCGCAAGCAGCAGGAAGACAAGCGCCGCAATGAGCAATTAATGTTAGCGTACCAGCAGACTTACGGTAGCGGTAATCTTGCTGAAGCCATGCTTCAGTTAGACGCCATGCTGGCGGCCGCTCCAGACAATACCCAGGCTATACAATTGCGTGATCAGCTTAATTTAGAAATAAAAGCAAGAATGACCAAAGACCTGGAAGAGGCACGATCATTATACAGTCGCGGAAAAATAACAGAAGCCTTGCAGTTATGTAATAGCTTAATGTCGATAGATCCTAAAAGTGAAGAGCTACTCGCATTAATCAGTCGCGCTGAAAAAATAAACAAGAACATAGAAAAACTATCCAAGCCAAAATAATAATCGAGAGTTTTTCACAAGCCATCCATGGGTATAATTTTTTGAGACTGTTATATTTTTTGTGTAACTGACTTCATTCAATATTTTGTACCTGTTCCCGCATTTGCTCTATCAATACTTTTAACTCAACTGAAGTCTGTGTCGTTTGTATATGAACTGATTTTGAGCCAAGAGTATTGGCCTCTCTATTGAGCTCCTGCATGATAAAATCAAGCCGTCTA
>JANOOU010000482.1:0-2719 GCA_031421475.1 Gammaproteobacteria bacterium
TCTTTCCCGCCCAGCATGATGTGCTTCCTGCGTCAGCACATCCTACGAAAACCTATCTGTTCCACATTAAAATAATGTACGGTGAGACATTTTTTATAGGTGTTACGCAAAGTGCCGTTAATTTTTGTACCAGTCGAAATACTGTCATCCGTTCCGTCACGGTTCTCTTCTTCTATACAGAGTGGGGTGGCTTAAACGCAGTGTTGGCCGGGTTAGGATCATGCCCTCAAGATCGGCAATAATTGCCTTGATGTCGTCTACGGTTTTAAACTGAAGTGTCATGATGTCCAGTTTCCTGGAAATAAGCGTGTGTAATAATAAGCAATCGACTCACAAGCAAAATCTGTCTACTATTGGCGGCTCGCATAGTACGGAGAGAATAACATGCTGGTCAATAAACCCTCGATTCCTGTCTTTATTCCACCCAAGCGCACGTTGATGGGACCCGGCCCTTCGGATGTGCCGCAACGTATTCTGGATGCCATGCAGCGTCCTACGATCGGTCATCTGGATCCCGTCTTTCAGGACATGATGGAGCAAATTAAAAGTTTGTTGCGCTATGCATTTCAAACCAATAATCCTTTAACGTTTCCGGTTTCGGCGCCGGGTTCGGCAGGCATGGAAATGTGTTTTGTGAATCTGGTGGAGCCGGGTGACAAGGTTTTGATTTGCATTAACGGCGTGTTTGGAAATCGCATGCTGGAAAATGTTAAACGTTGTGGTGGTGTGCCGGTACTGGTTGAAGATGAATGGGGCAAACCGGTCACAGTGGCCAAAGTTGAGCAGGCCTTTCGTGATAATCCAAATGTAAAAATACTGGCATTTGTGCATGCCGAAACATCAACGGGCGCGCAGAGCGATGCCCAATCCCTGGCGGCGCTGGCGCAAAAAAATAATGCACTTACCATTATGGATTGCGTAACGTCGGTGGGTGGCACGCCAGTCTTGATTGATGAATGGGGTATAGACGCCGCGTATTCCGGCAGCCAGAAATGTTTGTCTTGCACGCCCGGACTTTCGCCGGTTACGTTTTCAGATCGCGCTATTGAAAAAGTAAAATCACGCAAGTCACCGGTGCAAAGCTGGTTTCTCGATTTAAATCTGGTGCTGGGTTATTGGCAATCCAGTGGCAAGCGCACCTATCACCACACCGCGCCGATTAATCCGCTGTACGGTTTGCATGAAGCGCTGGTTATATTGTCTGAAGAAGGTTTGGAAAAAGCATGGGCACGTCACCGTGCCATGCATGAACAATTAAAAGCCGGGCTGGAAGCCATGGGAATTAAATTTGTAGTGGAAGCCAGTGCGCGGTTGCCGCAGTTGAACTCTGTGTGGATTCCAGAAGGTGTTGATGATGCGGCTGCCCGAGCCCGATTGCTCTCTGAATTTAATCTGGAAATTGGTGCGGGTTTGGGTGCTTTGGCTGGAAAAGTTTGGCGCATTGGTTTGATGGGTTATTCGGCCAAACAACACAATGTGGATTTTGCGTTGAAAGCAATTCGCAGCGTGTTGCGTACATGAAATTTTTGCACGAAATGTAACAGTCATTCGGCATATGGATTCTGGGAGATGCTGAAAAAAAAGTTTCAGCCCCTAATCATCTATACACCACCATCGCCTTTCATTGCATAATCCACCTGCACAATATCCGCAGTGGCGAGAGGCTGCCATGTAGTTTCTGCGTAACTCAATCCTATGGTCACCAGAATATGTATGCCTTCAATGCTCATGTATTCGATGAGATTCTGTTTGAGTTCCTTGAACACGGCGGCGTTGACCTGAATGTCTGCATGCAGGTCATCGTTGCCTGATAGCTGTCCAAAGATGAGTTGTTGATCCGCTGTTTTTTGATACTGTGGGTTGTCGATAGGTAAGAATGTAAGTTGTATGGGCATGTCACGATTATTAAACACCCCCTGGTTGCGAATGACGCCGCTCACACGTAATCGGTTGCCAGTGGAATGACCGGGTTGCTGAATGGCCTGCTGCAGCGAGTACAGGTGTTGCCAGGTGTTCAGAACAAATTTGAATACCGTTGTTGGCATAATTGTGACTAGCTCAATGTGTAATGGATGGTTGATATATCAAGTGTTGCGTTATTTTAGCAGCTTGTTGAAAAACGTAGCGAGCGCAGCCAAGAGCCATTTCTAACGTCGCCATATTTATTACATATTTATTAAAACATGGGTAGGCGCAGTCGTTTTTCAACATGCTGTTAGGGATAAGATCCTTTTTGGCACTGGCCAGCCGTCTTCTGTGTCTTATAGCTTTCCGACCAGTGGCGTTTATGTGTTCTGATGGCTGGTTATACTGAATATAGGCGCATAGTGTAGAAGATAAGCATATGTCTGCTTGCTCTCTTCGTTTAGTTACATCTAAATTCTCACGGATTTTTGACGACCCCTCAGCGCATCGCATGAAGGTAAGCATATGATGACCCCAATGAAAACCGAAACCATGGCGGCTACCTGGAACGGCAAAAACCGCCGCTCACGTTATGACCGCCGTATTGATAATGATCGCCGCACCTCGTTACGATTTGAAACCATAGGCTGTGACCGTCGACTGGGAACGCCACGTCGTAGAGATGAGATGTTATGGGAGAAGGCCTGGGCTCCCCGTAGCGATCATGTATAGGGCACCTCTAAAAATGCACTTTTTCCGCGATGGCTGCGTCACCGATTTTTGCTCCTGCAAAATCGGCATACAATACATCCTG
>JANOOU010000483.1:0-2506 GCA_031421475.1 Gammaproteobacteria bacterium
CTCTAAAAATGCACTTTTTCCGCGATGGCTGCGTCACCGATTTTTGCTCCTGCAAAATCGGCATACAATACATCCTGTATATAACCTCCGTGCTCGACAAAATCGCCTGGAGCGATTTTGAACAGGCTATGCCTGGCCCGAAGGGCGGAGGGCAGGAAGCCCGGCGTAATCCTCATGTATGACGTATACACTGCGGTTCTGTGCGCGGTGCTTCCTTGCCCTCACGAAAAAATTACTATTTTTAGAGGTGCCCTACATTCGTTGTCCATGAAATTTAACAACACAGGCCTTATTCAATCGTGATCAAAATCAAACGTTATATTATTTTTGTTCCCGGAAAAAATCCAAAACCGCCTAAACAGCCACACCTGGAGCTTCTATGGCGCACGCTGATTGAAGGCGTGAAACGCGCAGAACCTGAAATAGCCACACAATTGAGCCAATATAAACAGGATTTCAGCATCCTCGCCTGGAACGCCCTGTTTTACAATGAAACCAAGGATATCAGTACCGACCTGCCCTGGATTGACGTATTGATGAACACGCACGGCCCGAGCAAAGATGACATGCGCGAAGCCCGGCACTGGCATAAAAAAATGGCGCGCCATCTATACACTTTGATCGACTATATACCCCATCTGATCAGCTTCATGCCGGATGAAGTGCGGCAAACTGCACTGGAACTGAATCGCTATTTTCAGAACAGACATAATGTCGCCAGTGAAATACGGGATATGCTAAAACAGCAACTACGCATTTTGCTGGAATCCGAAACCCGGATATTACTGATCGGCCACAGCCTGGGCAGCGTGATTGCATACGATGCACTCTGGGAGCTGTCGCAAGAAGAAAAATTCCCTGGAAAAATAGATTTATTTCTGACTCTGGGCAGCCCGTTGAGCATGACCTATGTGCAACAGCGGTTACTCGGTGCTTACAACACAGGCGCTGCAAAATATCCAAGCAATATCAAACACTGGCACAATGTATCGGCGGTAGGTGATATCACCTCACTCAACAAAATATTTCAGAATGATTTTGCCGAAATGATCGAGCTGGGCATTATTGACGACATTCGGGATCACTGTAAAAACATTTATAATTTCTACCATAACGAAAAAGGACTGAACTGTCACCGCTCCTATGGTTATCTGGTGAATCCGGCGGTAGGAAAAATTATTGCTGACTGGTGGAATGAATAGCTATGAATGTAAGGCGGATAAGCGTAGCGCATCCGCCAATTACGTTGGTGGATACGCTACCGCCCAGAGTTGATCTAGAGTTGATCTCTGGCTCCCTGCCTGGCTTAATCAGGGGTTCCTTCGATACTAAAAATTACCTTGTATAAGCAGACCAATGTAACTGCCATCTACTGAATTGGTATAACCACGATCAGGCAGTTCTATACCATAAACAGTTTCATATGACAGATTAACATAACGAAAACCGATGTATGAGTCTTTCATAAAACCAGATGAATTTTTTGCGAGACTCCAGTCATATTCGATCACCATGCCATTTGCATTATCAAAGGTTCTATTCCGTGTAGAATCGAGTGGATCGGTATATTTAGGTGACATGACTTGAGTAAAACCAATTCCCAATCTATTACCGCCATCCATAACATAAAATGGCAATAGCTCAATAAATGTTCTTTTGAAACTAGCTGTACCATCTTCGGCTTTCACCTGATCAATGTGATAACCGAATGCGGCCTGAACATCAAAGTTAGGGCTGACGTGATAGACACCACCCGCAGCCAGATATATCATACCGCCACTGCTTACTGACACCTCCCCACCCGACGTTGTTCTCAAATCTTCACCTCCAACAGTAATACCCGCAGCCAGCATAAAATCCAATGCGTCAGTATCTGCAGGTTGGTTATTAATTTGGGGGTTTTCAGGCTCCGCATAGACGGCAAGTGAACAACATAACAAGACTGATGCAAAAACAACTTTCATAAACACTCCTACGTTTTATCAGATTTCAAAATGCGTGCTCATCATATCGTCACTAGGGGTTTTTTGCCATATCCGATGGCTTGCAAGCTGGACAATCTGCGTCGGAGAATGATTGACTATAGACAGATCTGTCTATAAAATTTCATGTTATGGCTACTACCAAACAAAATACCACTACACCACGTGACCGCATCCTGGAAGTCGCCGAAAAATTATTTTATCAAAATGGCATTCGAGCCGTGGGCATAGATAGCATCATCGCCCAATCTAACGTCGCCAAGATGACGTTTTACAATCACTTCAAGTCAAAAGATTTACTGGTTATCGAATTTTTAAAGCGCCGTGACGAAAAATGGCGCGAATGGTTCGTGAGCACACTACAGCGGCTGGCGCCCGATGTTAACGATCGTCCATTGGCGATTTTTGATGCGCTGGAAGAGCGATTTTTGAAAAAAGATTTTCGCGGTTGCGCTTTTATCAATACCATGGTTGAAATAGCTGACGGCGATCATGCTGCACACCAGGTTGCGGCCGAACATAAA
>JANOOU010000484.1:0-5122 GCA_031421475.1 Gammaproteobacteria bacterium
GACAGAGTTGAACCATCACAGTCAGAGGCGGTTGGGTTACAGCCACCAAGGTTCACCAATGCTCAGCCTCTCCACACGATTCACGCCAGTCTTTGTGCCAGCGCACAGGCCGCATGAATGTTTTTGTGCGACATATTTAAAATCGCACCGTTACGCAAAAACCAACGAACGTTTTCGGGTTTGAAGGATTTGCGTTGCTGCGGAATATTCATTGTGGCAACAAGCGATTCAAAACGTGATTGTTCATGATTCGATTTTATTTTTTGCATGGATAAATACCTCCGAAAATTAAAAACACAGGACCAAGCCGTTCTCTAGTATTAAAACAATTAATACATAACCAGTTGGTAAAACATCATGGCTCAGTGGTCGATAGATTCCGGGCGAAAAAAAACCCCGGTGGCGAAGCCGACCGAGGTTTTAGCTCTTTATCGGAAGGCTTCGTTTTGTCGAAGGCCCTCCGTTGTTACGAAAGACCTACGTCATAAAGCGATTTTCTTGCGCATCCATACCGTCGATGCGCAATGCGGGTATATTTTTATTACCTAGATGCAAAATCGGCTTATTTAAGGCGAAATAATCCCCATACGGCATGAAATATGTCGCTCTGAGGTGCCTGATTGTCGGTCTTGGGTGTTGCATAAAGTCCTCGTTAAACAACTGATTCAATTAAAAATATATAACGTATGTGCAAGCTATATTACGGGCATAAAAAAACCCGGTTAGCAGCGCTACCGGGTTTAGAAATCTTCCGGGGCTGCTTGTTACAAGCCCCCGAATGTAACAGGAGACTATGTAATAAAATTCTCATCAACGCGAACGCTTATCTGTTTTACATTGCCATTCATCAAGGCATAGGAATGCCCTTGCACTGATTTAACAATGCATACGGGTAAAAATGCAAAAATGGGGTTCACGTTTCTCATGGCGTGCATTTATACGCCAGGTTATTTAATTATGCAAGTATGAATCTGAAAAGAATTTAAAATTAATAATAAGCACATATTGTGAACACTTACCGCAATCGGTTTGCCATGCGCATTATGTAACGCCATAAAGTTCTATGGCTATTTGTGTAAACTGTCTGAATCAATAATTTATCGTTTATGGCTGGTTTCAATTACGTAAATTATCATGCTCACGTACCGTGGATTTTTTGCGTGGTTGTGGCAGATCAATCGAGCTCCAGACTTTGTGTTGAATGTCCTGAATGATTTTTGTCGCGTTTAGCGATATGTCTTTGGTAATAATATGTGTGAATGGATTAGAGGTCAGAAGGAACGCTGCTGTCCAAGTCACCATTGTTGAATAATCTCTACGGAATCAGGCAAAATCTGGATGGCCTTGATGGCTGTTTGTCTGGCACTAGGGCAAGACATTGCCCGCTCCTACTATGAGGTAGTGTGGTAATCATGCCGCTTCACCTGTCTGGATTGTAATTCCAATGACAAGCGACCTGACCGGGCAACAAAATCGGTCATCCTGATCCGATGCTTCCGGATTTTATATTGCCAATAAAATCAATGAGATATAGAAACGGTTATGTCGTTAACAAGGACGCTAGAAGTATTCATGTCTTAAAATTAATAATTTAACGTATTTGGGGGTATCTAATACATAGTAAGTGCATACAATATGCTATCTATTCTCTTCGCCGTATGTTGTTCTTTGAGTTCTTCCAGGCTGTTAGTATTTCTATCTGAAAGTTATGAAATACCTCCATTATAATTATTTGTCATCTAACTAATTGAGATTCACGCCATTATGAGTGATGAAATGTCGACTGTAGCTTTTTTGGATACTGTAAATGGAAGGGCTCCAGATGTTAGCGTGTAATTGCGATTATTTGGCATCAGTCGATGATGGCTGTATTTGTTTTTCCTGTATTGCTCCTGTTTTCTTTTTATCTGCTGCAGCACAATCTGGTAGCTGTGCATGACATTGTTACCTGGCCTGAAAATAACGCCTGATATCATTAATAGCTTTGTATGATTCGGTCTTCTGCCTATCCTGGATTCAATATTTATGTTTTCTGAAACAGCTTCTCATCTTTCCAAGGAGATTTCTAAAAAATTTAAAGAGGGTATTGAACTTGTGCCAGTGGTTTGGCGCAAGCCAAAAGTATTTCGCTACTGGATGATGAATGCACGCAGAGCGCACCTTGCTATTATTGTTCTGATAGTGCTTGTGCCATTTATATTAATTCCATTGGTAAATTTATTATTGTCCTATATATTCTCGCCAGTTACTGAGGAAGCACTATTTGGCCTGATACGAACGAAAAAAGATAATCCTTTTCTGGAGTATGCACAGTTACTGGTTACTGCGTTAGTTTGGCTCACTTCTATTGTAATATGTGTTTATTTGTTTTTGATAAAGATTCCGGATGTCATACAACATTCCAGAAAAATAGTTGAAGACAAAATAGCAGAAGCCGATAAAACACTTATATTGAAACCATCCGAAAGTGTTCTTCTATATAGCGCCGCAACAGAATGGAATGTGGATGCCGACTATGAAAAAGTAATTTCAACAAAAATGGATAAAGTAAATAAAACCGTATTTGATGGCATTGATAAAACACTTGTTGTAATGCCACCAGGCATGGCATCTCCGGAAAATAGCCTGTCTGTTAATGCAGTTGTTGCTGGCCGCTATCCAATCAGGAAGCTGCTGGGTAAAGGTGCAATGGGTAGTGTTTATCTGGCGGAAGATCTACGGCTCAAACGTGATATAGCGCTGAAGATGTTAGCGCCAGGATTATCAATTGATGAACATTTACTGGCACGATTCAGGCAGGAAGCACTGGCGCTCGCACGTTTGTCACACCCGAACATTGTACAGGTTTATGATTTTTTTGAGGAGAATGGTTTTTTCTGGATTGCTATGGAGTTTGTTAAGGGTGGCGAGCTGGATGCCAGATTGAAAGCTTCGGAAAAATTAACGCTACACGAAATATTGACACTGACGAAACAGATGGCCGATGCACTGGGTTATGCGCATGAACAGGGTGTTGTCCATCGGGATTTTAAACCGGCCAACGTACTTTTAACACTGAACGCGAATGTCAAAATTACGGACTTCGGCATTGCCAAACTGGCGCAATCGAGTATTCATACGCAACTCAATACGGTGTTGGGAACACCATCCTATATGAGCCCCGAGCAAGCGAATGGTGAAACCACTGACCATCGTACAGATATCTATTCACTCGGTATCGTGTTCTATCAGTTGCTTGCAGGTGAGCCGCCATTTAAAGGTGATCATCGATCGATCATTGCGCAACATTTTCTTAAGGCAGTGCCGCGTCTGAGTGAACTTTACCAGAATATTTCTCCAGAGATAGATCAGATTATTCAAAAAATGTTAGCCAAGAAACCTGCAGACAGATATCAATCTATGTTGGAAGTTATTAATCAGTTAGAGCGTGTATCTAAACAGACATGACTTGTAGTGAACATAATACTTATCTGGTCGTTAAAATCCATGACACTGCTCAAAATCGCTCCGGGCGATTTTAGTGAATCCGCGCGGGTTCAACTCCCGCATACCAAACAAAAAAGGGCTACCTAAAAATCAGGTAGCCCTTGTTTGTTTGGTGGAGGTGGCGGGAATTGAACCCGCGTCCGTAAGTAGTCTGCCTCTAGCTCTACATGCTTAGTATCGTCGTTTAATTTAACGTTATGCACTCCGCCGTACAGGATTACACAACGCGATTCCGTAAGTTTTAGGGCCTTGGGTCCGGACACACCTCAGCACGATCTTGTGTAAGTGACCCTCTTCTTCAACCCACAAGCAAGTCGAGGTCGAGGGGCTAAGCCTTAAGCGGCTAAAGCGTAGTTGTCGTCGTTGGCAACTATATTTTTTTGCGGGTGTGTTTACGAGGTAATCCGCGCCTCGGCATGCACCACAAGGCTTCGTATCCCACGTCGAAGCCGATCACCCCCAGGTGATATTGGTCAGATCATTAAATGGAGCCAAATCCAACCAATACAAGCATTCTACCCTCGACGCGGGTGTATTAGTAGCATCAACTTCGTTTTGGCAATCGCCAATACCTGTATGCCCTGTTAAAATCCGCGGCTTGATCCAGACTTCTTCCGCCGCCGAGGCCAGTAATGCATTATTTTCGGGGTTCACCTGCCTTATCCGCTTTTCGTATTGAGAAGTTGTTGAATCTGCTTAAAAAACAGCTGCCTCAGATCCAATCCCTACACACCGAGTTTGTGCATTTTGCCAACGTGCAGGGCGAACTGACCACGGTTGAACAACAGATACTGCAAAAATTGTTGACCTACGGCCCGGCTTATACGCCTGAAGAGAGGGTCGGGACTTTGTTTTTGGTTACACCCCGTACCGGTACTATTTCACCCTGGTCATCCAAGGCCACCGACATTGCTCAGAATTGCGGTTTGAACAATATAACCCGACTGGAGCGGGGTGTGGCTTATTACGTGAAATCGGCAACTGCCTTAACCGCAACCGATACTGCGTTTATTACCACTAAAATTCACGATCGCATGACCGAAATCGTATTACGCGACTTTGCTGCCGCAGCGAGTTTGTTTTTGCACACGGCACCAGCCGCAGGTGGTTCGGTCGATGTGTTAACAGGTGGGCGTGATGCACTGGTAAAAGCCAATCGCGATTTGGGCCTGGCCTTGTCGGAGGATGAAATTGATTATTTGTTAAAACATTTTGTTTCGATTAAACGCAACCCCAGCGATGCTGAACTGATGATGTTTGCACAAGCGAACTCCGAGCACTGTCGCCACAAAATTTTTAATGCCGACTGGATTGTTGATGGCGAGAAAAAAGAACTCTCGTTGTTCGGCATGATTCGCAACACCGTTAAACACGCACCGCAAAATGTGTTAACGGCCTACAGTGATAATTCATCGGTGATTGAAGGCAATCGGGCAGGGCGCTTTTTTCCGGATGTGAGTAGCGGTGAGTATGCTTACCATGTTGAAGATATGCCGATATTAATGAAAGTGGAAACGCATAATCATCCGACGGCGATTTCACCTTTTCCCGGTGCGGCTACCGGATCCGGCGGTGAAATTCGTGATGAAGGTGCTACTGGCCGTGGCTCTAAACCCAAAGCCGGTTTGTGTGGATT
>JANOOU010000485.1:0-10250 GCA_031421475.1 Gammaproteobacteria bacterium
CTCTGATTAAGTCTTGCAGGGTGCCAAAACTCAACTTTGGGCGTAGCGCATCCACCCAAGTTATCGGCGGATGCGCTGCACTTATCCGCCCTACATTCATATTTTTTTAACTTAATCAGAGGTTCTCTAATATTTATCAATATTCTTTTCGTGGGCCTGTATATAAATCTTCTCCTATGCCAAACGGTGTTTTTCGCCCCACCAGCTCTTCAATTAACTCCAGTTCCATATCGGTATGATTAATCATCGGTGCCGGGTGGATCAATCCACCCATCTCTGATTTTGCCAATATATAACGCGGTGCATCGTGGTGTGTTGCCGAGATGCGCTCATTCGCATTTTTATCAACATTCGAAACAATATCGGCTGTGCCATAACAGGTGCACAAATAGGTGCGCTCTGGATCTGCTTCCATATACACACCGGTGCCACGTATGCCTATGGTTGCAGTGGCGCTGCGCAAAGATAATTTATTTGTCGCTTCACGTTTTCCAAATACAGATAAAATTTTGCCGGAAAATACACGAATAGTACTGATGATTTCACCACCAGAAATCTCCATACTGCTATGGTCACGCAAAATAAATGCATCTTTATTCACCACAAACACCACATGACTGTTACTGCCGGTTTTAACCACATCACCGGATTTAATAAAAGTATTCAGCGTAGCCGGCACCTCGTTAACCGTTACCTTGCCCTTAATATCAAAAATAGATTTTCCCGGTGGAATAACATCTGGAATTTTGCCCATTGCCCAAACTGGTGCGGCGAGCCCACTGGCGGTGGTCGCAAACAAGCCCATGGTTAAGGCTTTAACCAAAAAGTCTCGGCGAGGATTATCAATGATATCTTTCATAGGGGGAGGGCTCCGTTGGATTGCTACTTTCTTAAAACCTGGGCTGATGTTAAACCACAATTTGAATATCGAAAATGAAATTTTATTCTAGCTTGTATTGCCTGCTGAGTCCGTAGACAACAGACCCGGGTTCAAGTCAGAAACGGATTTTTACTCATTCGTTTGGGTGGAAAGACATAACAAATCGTAATATATGTCATGCATTTTGTAGGTGTTTAACCGGTTTATCCGATGTTTTTTTTGCAGGCGCAGCATTTGACTGATAGGCAATTTAAGAATTATTTGTTATAAGTTATGCGTTCGTTTCAAGGGTGTTTCAAATGCAAGCCAAGATTATCCGCAAACTTTTTTTGTTGATCGCCTTTTTTTTGTTTCACTCAGTCGGCCAGGCCTATCAAGGAAACGGAGCGAGTGGGTTCATTTCCGGCGCACACGGTGGCCCAGCTGTAACCACCTGCGCTGATTGTCATTTAGGATCACCCTACGGAACACCGAGCGTTACACATACTGGCAGCACCTCTGTAACGCATGACTCAAGCACGGCTTACACCATTGGTCTCAGTGGCTCCAGTGCAATTCGAGTTGGCATCAACATGGCTATTTACAATAGCAGTAATGTGATGCAAGGCGGGTTCACTGAAAGTGATGCGGGATTAGTCGATGTAGGCAATGAGCTGTCTCACCCGTCACCACAATCAGCCAGCAAAGTCTGGTCATATAACTGGACCGCACCCGCAACTGTAGGTACTTATACCCTTTATTATTGCATCAACCAGGTAAACAATGATGGCTTGGCTTACGATGCGCTGGATGGCCCCAACCGCTGTGGAAGCAGGGCAATTTCAGTTACCAACAGCTCCCCTAATGCAGCAAATGACAGCTACACCAGCTTTGCAACACTCGATGTCAGCGAGAGTGGCTCTTTCACAAATTACAATGTATGCAGCAATGATACCGACGCAGAAGGCGATGCCATTTCATATGTAAGCAACACCGCACTCAGTGGCCTCACCGGCACACTCACCCATGGAACCGGCTGTAATTTTTCATACAACACCAGCGGCACGCTTGAAGCACTGGACACCGGTGAAACCGATACCGGTACCTTTACTTACACTATTCAGGACAGCTATGGCGCGAGCTATCAAGACACGGCCACTGTCACCATTCGTGTAACCGGTGCCAATGACGCGCCCATAGCAGTAGCAGACAGCATTGCAGTGAATGAAGGCGGTACGGCCACTACTTTATCGCCTTCTGGCAATAACCTCCTGACGAATGACATCGATGTAGATGTAGAGCCTCTGAGCGCATATGTTGTAGGCAGTCCAGTCAATGGAACACTTGGCATAAATACCGATGGCACCTTCAGTTACACCCATAACGGTAGTGAAACAACAACTGATAGTTTCACCTATCGCATTTATGACGGAACCTCTTATTCAAATACCGTTACAGTTAACATCACGATTGGCGCAATAAATGATGCGCCCACTGCAAACAATGACATTATTTCTTCATTACAAATTAGCGAAGGTGGCAGAATCACTGTTGATGTAGTGAGTAATGACACCGACCCTGAAGGCAGCTTTTTAGGTATTTACTACATCAACAATGTACAAATTGAATATCCCGGCCACATTGTTGTAACCAATGCGGGTGAAGCCGAGTGGACCAGCGATCACACCATTACTTATTACCATGACGGTAGCGAAAATCTCAGTGAAGCATTCACCTACCGTGTAAGTGACGGTGTATTTGATTCTAACAATGCAACGGTTTATGTCACCGTTGCACCGATTAATGATGCGCCCAACATTACCTCAGCGGCGGGCACCACTGCGACGGAATCTGCTGTTTACAGTTATCAGCTGGCCGTCACCGATCCTGACGACAGCAATAATGGCAGTGACCTCACCTACAGTTTGAGCGGCGCACCCACAGGCATGAGCGTATCAACCACCGGACTAATCACTGGTATACCATCCACAACCGGCGTGTTTAACAATACATTCGGCCCGATCACCGTAACCGTGGCAGACGGTGGCGAAAACAACGCACAACCCGATACCGAAATTTTCAGCATTACAGTTAGCCCGCCCGATGCTGACAGCGATGTTGTAGCGGACTACAACGACAACTGCATTAACACAGCAAACAATAATCAACTTGATACCGACAACGACGCCATCGGCGATGTTTGCGACAGCGACCCGGATGGTAATGGTTTGCTCAATACATATATTGTTTTCACTGTTACGCAGAACGGTAACGGTAATATTATTTTCCAGGATGCTGGCAGCGTTCGAGTGTTTGCTGATTTGGCCGTCGTCGGCAGTGGCACCGAAACCTACGACTGGAGCCAAAGCGATAGTACATTACAGAATATTCCCGCCAACATATCCGGCAATGTATTTGCTTTTAATCCTGCTACCCTGCCTTTGGGTGTATATAACCTGGACGTGACGGTCACTGATCAGGGGAGCTCGACACACAATACGGTGTTAATCAATCTACTCGCTGCCACCACACCTGTGCTGACCAGTGATGACACGGATGGTGATGGCACTGACGATGTAACAGAAGGTTATGCAGACGCTGACAATGATGGTGTACCCAATTATCTCGATGACAGTAGCGATCGTGAATTTCTGCCTACGCAAAGTTTAAATTTATCAACCACGCGTAATTTGCAATCGTCCACCGGCACATTTTTAGCACTCGGCGATGCAGCGATTGCTGCCGGACATTATGGTGCTGTTATCAGCGCAGCAGACCTGGTTAATTTCGGCGGCGCCTATGGCACGAGCACATCGCTTGCTGTCGATGTCGGCTACACACAAATTAGTGAATTTTTTGACTTTACAGTGAGTGGCTTGACAGTTGGTGGCAGTGTACGTGTTGTATTACCGCTGAGTACGGGCATGCAAGTTGGCGCCATCTATCGCAAATTTACATCGGTATACGGCTGGCAAAATTTCGTTGTCGATCCCAACAATGGCATTGCCAGCGCATCCAGTGTGGGTGGCATTTGCCCGGCGCCCGGCAGCAGCGCCTACGATCTGAATGGATTGAATCAATATGCGGACTGCGTACAGCTTACACTCAGCGACGGCGGCCCCAATGATGCCGATGGCGAACTCAACGGCATAGTGCGTGATCCAGGCGTTGTGGTTATCCCAACAGCATCTACCACTAACACCGGCACGGCGTGCTCGGCTACCTTGTTTAATAACTGTCCAGAGCAAGGCGGCAGCATTGGGTTGCTGCAACCCCTGTTCCTGTTATTCATGTTACCGACATTATTCGCCTACAGACTGCATAGAAAAATCAAATGAAAAAATTGACTGGATTTGCACTCATACCTTTATGGGTGTGTGTTACCTCGGCCTACGCCGAAGAAGATTTCAGCATGGATGCCGAATTCTCACTATCGCAAGACGATAACCTCAATCGTACTATCCTTAGCAGTCATGAAGTTAAAGACACGTTTGCCACCGCCAATACGGCATACATACGGCCATACGTATCAGTCAGATTGATTTCATTCGCTACAGTGCCCACTTTAAATACGAACACTTTAATAACATCAGTGGCCTAGATAATGCCGAAGCGGGGGCTGGTCTTAAGTACAGCATTAAACCGGTGTCCGGCTTTACGAAACCGGTGTACATCATTTCCGCAGATGTTGCCTGGATTGATTCAGCCACCGATATCCGTGACAGTACCGTATTTACTCTGGGATTAACCAGCTTTGCCTGGATGACCAGTACAATCTCGGCACGCGGCGGTGTGGCTTATCGTATCAAAGACTCGGACAGTCGCGTATTTGATAACAAGGATTTACGTTTTTTTATTAACAGTGATTTGTTGTTAACAGAACAGCTTACCAGCTATGTAACCATCAATTATATTCGTGGCGATACCGTATCCACTGCTAACCTGAGTAGCAGCTCACCCGAAATTCTTGCTGTTATTAATCTTGCAGATCAAATTGAATTCGACACTACCTTCGGGGCAAACCAACTTGCCTATCGTCTCGACAGCAGAACACGCACTCTAACGGTGGGGCTGAACTACGCCATCGCCCAAAAACATTCGCTCGATCTTTCACTGCGCAATGTGCGCTCCGAAGCCGACAGTAATACAGATTATGCGGTCACACAAATAAGTCTTAGTTATTTACTGAGTTTTTAGGACAGTACAAATGAACACACGATACGGTTATGGAATAGTCATCGCACTCATAATAAGCCTTGCGGGCATAGGCGGCTGTGACAGAAAAGACACGCCCACCCAATTTGATTTTGTGACTGTCGGCACGCCGAATAATTTCCTGAAATATCCTAATCCTTATCCCAGCCTACCCGCTGGTCGTTACACCCTGGTTGCAGCAACCTCCGCCGCCGGTGTAAGCGGTAACTTTGTTTTGCGCATCACCTATGATGACGGCAGCATGCAAACTTTTACGGGCAACTGGACCGGTTCCGGCGGGCAGGACCCATCCTCGATTGAAAACAAACGCTTCACTCTTAACTTGGATAAGGCGGGCGGAATTTCTGTGTCATTACAATCCACCGTGGACAATTATCTTTATTTACTGGATCGCAGCGATACTATTTTATTTGAAAACAATAATGCCAGCGCCACCAATACCAATGCACTAATCAGCCTGCCCAAATCAAAAATCGATAATGCCGCCTGGACCGCCGCATATTACGCTGCCATCGATCCCTTGAATGAACGTGACACTTTGTCAAAATGGAAAGCCAAAAACGGATTTGGTGCGGGTGAAGATATTCATATTATATTTCGCGACACCAAAGATTTAGGTTATGGCCGAGATATGCACGCACGCCGTAATAACAACGGATGTATGGCCGTGTTCGTCAGAAATTTTGCCGTGAATTTAATTGATGGTCTGCCTTACAACACACTTAATCTCACGGCTGCGGTGGCCAATGACAGCAAACATCATTTTGGTACCAATGCGATAGAGTTCAGTGATCTGGATGGTGATTGTGATGGTATTGATCCCATGTTCGCCAAGTTTTATACCTTCAAGGCCTATCCCGAAAATCCAACCGCCGATGAAACCCGGCTCGATAAAGTCGACCTGGATCACCGTGGTGACAAAGCCATGCCCGGCCCCTGCATTGTGTGTCATGGCGGCTCGGCCTATCCCTTGCTCAGCGGCGGCACGTTTCCCTCTGCCGCCTTACCCGGCGCCAGCAATCCTGAACTATGGGTTGGTGATGTCAATGCACGTATGCAACCATTAGAAGTAGATACCTTTGAGTTTTCGGATGTAGCCGGGTACAGCCGTGCTGAACAGGAAGCAAAATTGCACCAGCTTAATAAAATGGTTTATGAAACCTTTCCACAAGTAGCGCAGCCACCTGGCGAATGGACCGGCGATTTTATTAAAGAAGTATCCAATGGCTGGTATAGCGGCGATATAACAGATAACGACAATTCAACATTTGCACCTTTCGTTCCGACCGGATGGTCTTATGATGCCAACGATAATGATCCGCCTCTGGCCGCTGAATCTTTATTTTTAAATGTGGTTAAACCCTATTGCTTTTCCTGCCACTCAAAACGCGGTACTGATTTGGGCGCCGATGCCAATGCAAGTAGCAACGGCCAGGACATAGACTTTAGTACCTATACAAAATTTATTTCCTACGCTGATAAAATCGATGATTACGTTTATGTTCGCGGCTTAATGCCCTTGTCACGTTTAACCTATGACAAATTCTGGGAATCGGATGCACCGGAAATTCTGGCGACACATATTCCCGGCTTCAGCCATGGCAATGCGGATGGTTCTATCAATCAACCCGGCTCACCGATTGCGAACCCCGGTTTGGATCGCACCAGCAATGCACCGGTTACATTAAGTGCTGCATCGAGTTTGTTTGCCGATAGCTACACCTGGTCACTCCTGACTCAGCCATCCGGCAGCACAGCAACATTGAGTCCAACAAATAGCATACGCCCGTTATTCACAGCCGACATAGATGGCGTTTATACGATTCAACTCATTGCCCATCAAGGCAACGAAAGCAGCGCTCCCGCCATCTTAACGCTAACCGTTAACAACACCCTGTTGCCGTTAACAGAAGACATTACGTTTGCCGACATTAAAATAATTTTACAAAACACCACACCGCCTACGCCCGTTACCGCATCCAGTTGCATGGCCTGCCATGTATCCGGCGGCACCGGAATACCCGGTGTTCCCGTGTTTTATAGTGATAGCCCAACGCTATATCAGGACATATTAAAACGCGTAAATTTTGATAAACCAGAACTCAGTCCGTTACTACTCAAACCATCCGGAAGCCATCACTTTGGTGGCATGAGAGCGGGCTTTGGTGTGGCAGGTGATCGCAGCAGTTACGATTTGTTTTTAAACTGGATACTGCAGGGCGCGAGAGAAAACTAATCTGTATTCAACGCGGGTGCACGGACGCCATATCCTTTTAATAAGAGGCGTGCTTGGGATCATCGTGTTTTATCTGTGCGACGCTTGCTTAATTGTCATCGGCGTTATCACATGCTGTATCCCATTCCGTTTCATAACCGGTTTTTTTAAGGTCACCGCGTACTTTGTAGGTTCGACAAAAGCGCTAATGATACTCCCCCAGTACCCGCTTTAACCCCAACTTGCCTGCCCTTCATATACGTTTCTATATCAATAGTAGAATCGGTTGGTCGAGGAGGTATTCTCACTTTGTCGAGTCTCGGTGAATTTTTAACACCCAGCCGCCATAGCTCAATGGGTGTAAAATTAATATATGTTTTTTCATCCGTTTTCATGTGAATTCTCCTTTTTAAAAAGCTAACGTAATGTTGAGGGGCGCGCCATTTTTGGCGCGTCCCTCCGTTCGAACGCCATGTTAGAGCTGTATTTATTCATTATTGAAGTTAACAATTTGATCACCAAAAACGTTTTTTGCTTCAGCCTCAAAGCGCTCTTTCAACCCCGCAATTTCAAGATAATCGTTTCCAGCATCTGACGCCATATTTTCATCATCCGATTCTTCAGCAACAGTTTTAAGTTGTTTCATTTCTTTTGAAATGGATTCGAGAATGTATCTCGCCTCCCAATCAAGTAATGTTACGTTCAATTCTCTTTTATTGGTCATCATACCACCTGCTTTTTAAACACTTTTTGACATTTCATAGCCAGCTTGGATAGTAAACCAATAAATTCGTCCAATGGCATATTTGAAAGAGGGCAAATGCTGTAATGGCCAAGTCTGTCATTTACTAATTTTAAGCCCATTGGCATGGTTGTTCCTTTGGCTACTTTCCACACCCAACCACCAATTGGTGTCTTATCCAATCTGTCTTTTGTTGCTAAAGATATTCCTTTACCATTTGCTACAACTACGGTAATTCCATTTATTTATATGGTGTCTATATCTTTTGGCCTTCTAATATGCGTAAGTCTTGGGCTTGTTGCGTTACCGAGACGAAATAGATCTTCAGGTGCTAAAAATAAATCAAATAATTGCATGGTTCTCTCCTTATGTATTATTTATGTGGCTCTAACGTAAAGTTAAGGGGCTCGCCCGCTTCTGGGCGAGTCCCTCTTCAATGCCGGGTTAGCCTTCACGGGTGAATACTCTCTGGCCATAAAAAATACGGGCCGAACTTTGGACTCATGCGGAGCTCGCCGCCAGCCTCTTTGCCTTTTGCAGTGATGTAATGTTTTCCTTCTTGCACCTCCAGAAAGCCTGTGTGGACAAGCTTCTCTATAAGCTCGTTGGTTTTCATCGAAAGTCGTTGAGCAAGTTTTGATGTGGTTAGCTTTCCAATAGATGTTTCCTCGCCTTCTTGCTTGCTCTCGGCCTCACTGGCTACCCGCTCAAGCGAAATACGGACTTCTTCGCTGATGCGAATAATTCGTTGTGCCTCCTCATAGGCATCCTTGTAGAGTTCGGCATCGTCAGTGCGACGGATCAGCACACCCATTTCATTATTGTTGACCTGACTGAACTCGTAGAGATTGAGGCTTGCAATGATGCACAGCTCTTCATTCATGTAGCACTTGGCATGAATATTTTTGCAGAAACTCGTGCGAATGTAGGTCAATTCCTTGAACCAGTTTATATCTTCGGGTTGGAGCTCACTTTTGCCGTAAACGATACGGACGTCAATCTTCAAACGGTTTTTGTCAGAGAGAAGTTCCTTGATGCGATCATTGAGCTTCAGAAATGGGCTAATCAGGATGAGCCGGTCTTTGGCATCCTTGATGAGTTCTTCGAGGAAGTAATTTGTGGCGCTGGTGTTCAGGAATTTTGCCATTGAATAATCTCGATTGTGAAATTGGAAAAAGGTGTAGTGAAGGCTAACGTAATATAGACAGCGCTGACTGTAAACCACCATGCTGCCTGATTCAACAGCCAGGCCATCTCACTCATCATTACATGGGGGGCAGAAACGCAACCTTGGCAGGGCCACGGGTGCTGCCACCATTGGAACCATCCCTTATTTTTGTTTTAACCAGCTTCGCCAAACCGGGTCAAGAATAACCGAATAATGGCAGCCCAGCCCATCACAGAGTTTGAATACAGTTTCCAAGCTGGGTTGCTTGGAACCGCACTCAATGTATTGATAAAAACGAATAGAAATACCCGCTGCCGAGGCGAATGCCTCTTGCGTCAATCCTGCCGTTTCACGCTCGGCTTTAAGAGTATCGGCTATTTTGTAATTCAAAATGATGAAAATATAGTGTGCTATTCATCTTCATCAATTTAAATACTATGACAAAAATAACCACGATACATAGATCGTGTTACCTACATAAAAAATCATTTACCATACAAAAAAATTAGGAGGTGCTGTAAATGAGCGAGAACAAGGAACCGTTAAAACAACGATTTCTCGATGCTATAAATTGCGGTGATCTGGGGACGTTAGATGATTACGGCGTGACCATCACCGTTAAAGAGTTCAAGGCCTATTTTAGGGATATCAATCCCCATTACCCTGGCGCGTTTTTGCGCCAGGCAACTATTGAGCAAGGCCAGATAAGCGCCACCCACACCCAATATTTATTTCATGTTCGCAAAGGAGTTTATCGTGTGCATCCTGCTGCACTGGAAAAAAATCGTCTTCAGGAAATCTTGTGGCAACACATCAAAAATATAAATTGATCCGGCTGGATATATTGGGAGCAGTTACCCCGGCTTGCGCCGGCATGACGAAACGTACTAATAAGTCAGATGAAAACAATACCATTCAAACAAAAAAATGAAGTATTAAATCCAACGTCATTCCGGCAGGGATTGCCGGAATCCAGATCACAGGGACGTGACGCTGCTCACCATCCATGGATTCTGGGTCCCGGCAATCCATGCCGGGACGACGACGTATT